>DJWN01000013.1 GCA_002440975.1 Bacteroidales bacterium UBA6229 | reverse complement strand
CTCTGGATACCAGCTTTTTCGAACTCAATAATGCAACCAACTTCCCCATAAAACTTGTTTTAAACACCCGTTTCCAATGATCCCGCTTGCCATACAAGAATACATCGGGCAACACAGCAGTCCGGTGCATCCCGTTTTAGATGAGATTTACCGACAAACACATCTCAGGCATCTTTACCCGCGGATGTTAAGTGGTCCTCTTCAGGCAAAACTGCTTGATCTTATCTGCAAAATGCATCACCCAAAAACCATTTTAGAAGTTGGGACATTTACTGCCTATGCTACCATTGCCATGGCTTTGGCAACAGAAGCCGATGCCCGGCTGATAACCATCGAAGCCAATGAAGAGCTGGAGGATACGATACTCGAAAACCTGCAAAAGGCAGAAGTAACTCACAAAGTTAGCCTGAAAATCGGACAGGCATTGGAGGTTGTTCCAACCATAAATACCACTTTCGACCTGATCTTTTTGGACGCAGACAAACTCAATTACCCGGCCTATTACGAAATGCTCGTTAATAAATTAGCATTGGGTGGAATCTTATTGACCGACAATGTTTTATGGGACGGCAAAGTGGCTGATCCTTCCATCACCGATGTCGAAACCAATGCCATCAGAAGCTTTAACCGGCAAGCCGCAGCAGATCAAAGTGTGGAGCAGATCATCCTGCCCATACGAGACGGGTTAAGCCTGATTCGGAAAAAAAACTGATTACTCTTTCACAAAATCGCTGCTAAAAGTAGCCATCAGCTCTTCTGCTTTTTCTACCATTGCTTTTGAACCAATAAAAAGCGGTGAACGTTGATGAATATCATCCGGATGAATATCCAGAATGCGTCTGAAGCCATCAGAAGCCTTGCCACCAGCCTGTTCGGCCAGAAAGGCCACCGGCACACATTCATACATCAGCCTGAGTTTGCCATTAGGGTTTTTCAAGGTTCCGGGATAAATATATATCCCACCCCTTAACAAATTACGGTGAAAATCCGAAACCAGCGACCCGATGTAACGCGTTGTATAGGGTCTTCTGGATTCGGGATCATCTTCCTGGCAATACTTGATGTACTTTTTAACCCCTTCGGGGAAGTAGATGTAATTGGCCTCATTGATGGAATAAATACCTCCCAACTCACCGATTTTAATGTTTTCGTGCGAGAGCACAAAAAGTCCGCAGGTAGGGTCGTAAGTAAATCCGTTAACCCCTTGTCCGGTGGTGTAAACCAACATGGTGGATGAACCATAAATAACATATCCGCCGCAAACCAACTCGGTGCCAACCTGTAAAATATCCTCCTTGGTAATGGTGGTTCCAATCGATTTGCGTTTGTAGATTGCAAAAATTGTCCCGATAGGCACATTTACTTCAATATTGGAAGAGCCGTCGAGCGGATCCAAAGCCACTATGTACTTTGCATTGCGTGTGGTTTCGTCATCAAAAACAACCACATCCTCATTTTCCTCTGAGATGATGGCAGCACATTGCTTACCATTTCTCAAGGCCTTGATAAATTCGTTGTTAGCCAGCACATCCAGCTTTTTCTGATTCTCGCCCTGCACATTCACCGAACCCTCAAAGCCAAGAATACCAGCCAGTCCCGCACGATTTACATCCCGGTTAACAATCTTTGCAGCGATACCAATATCGTTCAGCAAACGCGAAAATTCGCCAGTGGCATAATTCAGATTTTCCTGCTGGTCATAAATAAACTCTACTAGTGTTTTCATGAAATGTTAGTTGGTTGAATGAAATTACAAACGATTGCGGAAAAGTTCCAAAAAATTTCCGGCCAGAAAAATAGCCGGAAAATGCTGAAATATTCCTGTGGCAAAAATACTACCTTTGTTCTTGGAATCCTAATAGAAATAAATGATTAACAAAGTTTTTAAGTTCGGAGGTGCCTCGGTAAAAGATGCCCAATCCGTACGTAATTTGATTACCATCCTAAATAAATATAAGCACGAAAAACTTTTGGTTGTGGTTTCGGCCATGGGTAAGACTACCAATGCCCTCGAAGAACTACTCAAAGATGCTCATGCTAAGAATAACATTAAGATAAAGACCGGTTTAGAAAAAATAAAAAGCTTTCATGATCAAATTATTACTGAGATTTTTGAGTATCAAAAAGCCTCAACACTACTAAAAGAAACAAATGCTTTGTTTGCCCTGCTCGAACAAAATCTCAACAATATACAGCTTCCGTATGCACAACACTATGATGCCACAGTGAGGTATGGTGAATTATTGTCAACTACCATCCTCAATGCCTATCTGACTGAAAACGAATTTGATGTGCAGCATATCCTGGCCGACAATTATATAATTACCGATAAGCGTTTTCGTTCGGCGGGGATTGTTTGGGCCGAAACAAAAGCAAGGATTCAGAAATTGATGAAAGCACAGCCAAACCACCATATCATCCTTACACAAGGTTTTATTGGAGGCACTCTTGATGGAAGTCCAACTACTTTGGGTCGCGAAGGCTCTGATTTTACAGCAGCCATTTTTGCGGCCTGCCTCAAAGCCAAAGAAGTGTGGATTTGGAAAGATGTTCCCGGCCTCTTGAATGCTGATCCAAAACGGTTTAGCAACACCAGCAAAATTGCGAAAATCGCTTATTCCGAAGCCATCGAACTGGCCTATTATGGCGCAACCATTATCCACCCAAAAACGATCAAACCACTACAAAACTCAGGGATAAAATTGTTCGTGAAATCCTTTTTAAATCCTGATCTCCCGCCAAGCCAGATTGAAGGTTTGCACCTGCCCGGGCAAAACGTTCCGTCTTATATCGTCAAGGAACAGCAGTGTTTGATAAGCATCAGTGCGCGCGATTATAGTTTTATGGACGAACAGCTACTTCACCAACTTTTAGGAGTGATCAACCAACTGCGTATTCATGTCAACCTCATCCAGATTTCAGCACTAAGTCTTTCGTTTTGTTTTGACGAAGACCCTGAGAAACTTCAAAAGCTTTTACTTGCACTCGAAAAAGATTTCAATCTCAGGTACAACGAAAAGCTAAGTCTTTTCACCGTGAGGCATTACGACTCAAAAATTGCCGATTTGCTAAACCAGAATCATCAGGTTTTGCTCGAACAGCGAAGTCGGACGACATTGCAGCTTGTTGTGCCTGAGTTGAATTATCAACTGATTGATCGCTGGATAAAAAAACCCTGAGCGAAGTTTCACTCAGGGTTTTAGTTTATCTGTTTAGTCGTTTTAGTTTACAAATACACGACTTGTCTTCTCAAAACCGTTTCCTTTAACTTTGATGAGGTAAACACCGGCATCCGGGCTAAAATGAATCTGATTTTGATTCAGGTTCATTAACTGTTGTTCAAGTACAATTTGTCCGGCTGCATTCACAACAGTAACCGAAGCAGAACCCAACTCTTTTGAGGTTTCAAAACGAATCAAGCCATTTGAATACCGGATACGTAGCTGTTTTTCAATAGCTTCGTTTATGCCAACAGGTCCCCAGTCTTCTACCAGAACTTCGTCGATAAACATTCCCATGCCATTTGCTGTTTTTGCATGAAAGCCAAGGAAAATGTGTCCGCCGATCTCAGGGATGATCAATGCTTCACCAAGAAGCCAGTTAGGTTCTCCAAACGAAGGATTCTCAAATACCACATTTTCAGCAAAATCAGTAGTATCAGCATTTGCGGCCCACATCATCCTGATATACTCCTGAGAGGCAGGAGAGAAACTACGATAAGCAAAGCTTACCATATATTCTTTTCCGTTTTCAACTTCCAGCGGTGCGCTGATCAGGTAGTTATTCATAGGTGCTGCCAAACCATTGCTGGTAAAGCAGGCAAATGCTTTTGAGCTTTCATAACCAATCAGATTTGTGGTCTTCCATTCCATTGAACCAAAATCCATCGATTGCCATTTATCCGGCATTGCAGGATGTGCAGCTTCTTCCACGTTTTCGAGGTAAGGATACTCAGAAATAGCCGACATAGTGATAAAGCTATAGATGTTGCTACATGCATCATTTACCCCCAGGTTATTACGTGGCTGTATCATCAGGTAATAAGTTGTTGAAGGCTGCATATGGTAAACAAAATGATTGTCTGCAATTGTTTCGCCATTGAAAATGTTGGAAGGTACCTCAGTACCTTCGCCATCCGTTCCAAAATAAATGTCATATCCGGAGGCAAAAGCTGCAGGGTTCCATGAAATTTCCTGATTCAGAAAAACATCCATTCCACCATCAAGCGGACTTAGCATTCCTGCAGAACATTCCGGAAGACCAGAAAACTCATCAATACCACTGATTATCAACGAGAACACCTGATCACTATTCATCGTACCATCGTGATCAACAATAATCGAATATGTTCCGGCAGGTGCATCAGCAAGATAAACCATTTCAACATTATCCAGGTTGTTTTTGGTATTCGTAGTTGCAGCTGCTAAAGGATTTTCGGGATTGAGCATATACGGAAAGAAAATATTTCCATCTTCATCCTCTACTCTCAGGTCAAGGTCGTTTACTAAAATTGGTGTACGCGGATTCAATGAAGCAGGAGGAACAGTTCCATGAGGATCGGTCCAGCTAATTGTTACACGCAGCGGATTGCCACCCGAAACACTCACCTCGCGAGTGTAAACACCTCCAACGGGAAGTGTGATTTCATCAATAGAGTTTTGCATCACATCATCTTCAAGGATGATGTTGGCTGCACGTTCAGCATTTACGAGCCCCCAACCAAATTTATAATCCGGTCCGGGCGTTGTACCGGCTTCGTCAGCCGAATGTATTACAAGTCCTTTCAGCGTAGATGCACGCATCGGACTATCATGCGACTCCTGATACAGTTGCTGAAGCAGTGCCAGGGTGCCGCTCACATTTGGTGATGACATACTCGTGCCGTCATAGCTCGAATAGGAATTATTTGATCCGGAAGTAGAAGAATACACACTAACACCTTTACCCACCACATCGGGTTTGATACGACCGTCATCAGCCGGGCCCCAGCCACTAAAACTACTCATCACCACACTTCCAGGGCCAGTGTAATTAAACACTTCATAAACAGCTCCTACGGTAAGAATATTCTTTGAAATGCCTGAGCCGCCAATACAATCAAAACCATCAAGACCGCCATCCTTTTCCGGATTGCCACCTTGACCTGCATTGCTGGGACCTTCGCCGCGGTCGTTGCCCGAGGATTTTACCATCAGGAAATAAGGGGCGTTGTTGGCAATGATATCCCAGGTGCGGGCCTGCGAGTTATAAAATCCAAATAAGTGATCTTCGGTGGGTGAAACGGATGTATTACCATACCAATCCCAACCGTTGTCGTAATTCCAGCCTCTTATCTGTCCCCAGCTGTGGTTGGCAATCTCCATACCGGCAGCAGCTGCATTACTCATTTCCCCTTCAACACCACTCCAGTCGTGTGTTTTGAGCTGTGCCAGTGGTGCCATGCCATGCGCATTGTTGTTCACACCGCCTGCAATAATGGTTCCTGACACATGGGTAGCATGTGCCGACATCGAGCTGGCAGCATCGCCCAGTATAATACGAGACGAACCTGTTTGGTTAAACTCCTGGTGCGTATTACGAACCTTGCCACCATCCCAGATGCCAATCTTGTCGTAGCCTTCACCCTCGATAATTACGCCTACCGAACCACCTTCCCAAAGCTGGTTGGCACGGGTAGTGATGGCGGCTCCCAGGTTATCTGTCTTGAAAAAAATTGGTTTGCCATCAGCAACATCAACCAATTGAATCACTGTTCCATCTTCCAGTTCGCGCCAAATTTCGATATTATGCGCTTTTGCATAGGCTTCGGCACGTTTTTGCATTTTTTTCCATTCACGATTTTGCTCTTTGGCTAGCTTTTCCAAAGCAGCTTTGTTAGTTGCATCCTGTGCTGAGGCTGTAAAAATAAAGGCTAAACTCAACACAGCCGCTAACATTAAACTTTTAAAATTAATTCGCATTGATCTTTAAAATTAGATTGAAAACTTCGGTAACAAAAGTAATTATTTTTGTGAGAAACAGCTCTTTTTAAGACATGACTAAAAGAAAAATGCCTCAAGTTCAGTGGAAACCTCTCCTTTGAAAAGGTTTTTCGATTTATGGAGTCTGTTGTTTCCGAAATCAGCGTTCGGCAAACACCGCAACTTGCTATCTTTGTAAAAAAAATAAATCATGCAATCATCTATTGTTATACTGGCCGGTGGAGGTCCGGCCCCCGGGATAAACACCGTTATCAGCACGGTAGCCAAAGTGTTTTTGAAATCCGGATACAGGGTTATCGGTCTTCATGGGGGTTATAAAAGTCTGTTTGCAGAAAATCCTGAAATGATTGATTTCACCTTTGAATTTGCCGATGACATTCAAAAGCAGGGCGGCTCGGCACTCAGAATGAGTCGCTACAAACCCAAAGATACTGAATTCAATACACGCATTTTCACTAAATATAATGTAAAGTTGCTGGTCACTATCGGCGGAGATGATACGGCCTCAACCGCCAACCGCATCTCAAAGTTTCTGGCCGAAAACAATGTGAAAATCCAGAACATTCATGTACCCAAAACGATCGACAACGACTTACCGCTGCCGGAAGGTTCTCCAACTTTTGGCTATTATTCAGCCAAAGATGAAGGCGTTCGCATCGCACAAACCATCTACGAAGATGCCCGCACCAGTGGCAATTGGTTTGTGGTATCGGCCATGGGACGCGAGGCCGGCCATCTGGCTTTTGGCATTGGTGCNNATGGTAAAACGCATACTACTTGGGATTCCTTACGGAGTAGCCATTGTAAGCGAAGGTGTTTTCCATTTTATGACCAAACAGGAAATTGAAAACTCCGGTGTAAACTTCACTTACGACGAACATGGCCATCCGGAGCTGGGTAATGTTAGCAAGGCACACATCTACAATATGTTGCTTCAGCACAAGCTAAAGGAGATCAAGCTGAATATAAAAAGTCGGCCGGTGGAGCTGGGCTATGAGCTAAGATGTGTGCGTCCAACGGCTTTCGATCTGATGTATTGTGGATTGCTGGGCTATGGGGTTAAGGAACTTTTTGACAGAGGGATAAGCGGCGCGATGGTCACCTCCAATCCTGCTGGTGATACTGCTCCACTTTATCTGAAAGATGTTGAAGATGAGCATGGTAAGGTAAAGCCTCGTTTGGTTAATATGGCTGGCGAAAAAGCGGAAATGGTATTTAATAATGGCATGCAATACCTGGCAGAGGATGATTATGATGCGGCAAAGGAATACCTGGATAATCCCGAAGAATACGATTTTAGAAAGATTTTAAACTGGTAAATTCTTTTACAAAAATCTGAAATCAAAACAGCTTCAACTTTTTGATTTTTTCTACTAAAACTGCCGAAAGTTTGTAATGTGATTCGTGCGTCCAACCTGCTATATGTGGGCTGAGCAGCACATTGGGCATAGCAAGTAATTCCCTGAACGCATCAGGCAAAGCATCGGCCTGAAGGTCTTCGAAAGAAAACTTTTCAAATTCGAGCACATCCAGACAGGCTCCTGTCACTTTTCCTGATTTCATGGCTGCTATCAAATCGACAGTCTTTACATTGCGACCGCGCGAGGTATTGATCAGTACGATAGGTTTTTTGAAACGCGACAAAAATGCCTGATCAACCAGATAGTCCGTTTCCGGGGTCAAAGGGATGTGCAAACTCACGATATCAGCCCGCTCAAATATCTCTTCCATCGCTGCTTCTTTCACAATGCTGTTTGAGAAGCCCCTTTTATATTTGTCGTAAGCCAGGATTTCGGCTTCAAATCCCGAAAGTTTTCGTGCCGTAACGCTTCCAGTATTGCCATAACCAATCAGCCCGATCGTTTTGCCTTTGATTTCTGTTCCCCTGTTTTCTGCTCTTCTCCAAATTCCCTGCCGCACCTCACGATCCACCTGAGGCAGTTTGTTCAGCAACGCAAGCAGCATCCCAACGGCCTGTTCGCCCACAGCATCTCGATTACCTTCGGGAGCGTTGAGGCAAACAATTCCAAGTTTTTCGGCCAGGAGAACATCAATATTTTCCATGCCTGCTCCTACCCTGGCAATAAATTTTAGTTGCGTCGCAAGTGGCAGTATTGATTCATCCAGCGCGATTTTGCTGCGCACCACAAAACCAATGTATTGGTTGGCAATCTGCCGGTAAAACTCCGGATTTTTCTCTTCAAAGGCCTCGCAAAAAAAGCCCATGGCTTCCAGCTGATCGCGTAGAAAAGGATGAGACGAATCGATGAAAAGTACTTTATGTTTTGTGTTCATTTTTAAAATTATGAAATTGTTGCCAATTCTCTCTATGGCCTAATTGGATAATCAAATCATCTGTTAGGATAAAAAACTTACTTATCCTTTTCGAATTTTTTCAGAAAAAGTCTTCCCTTTTGAGTAATTCTGTATTGCTGTTTGGAACTCTTCGGTTTATTAGGTATTGTCCATTCCAAAAGACCATCCTCTTTAAGTTTCTTAATTGATGCATTCAATTGGCCTGAAATTGATTTCTGTCCTAAAGCTGTTGAAATAGCTTGTGTTGATAAGGTTTTTAGGTTAACCAATTTTAGCACTTTTCCATACAAAGACTCCTGCTGTAACTCCTGCTGTAACTCCAGCTGCAACTCCTGCTGTAACTCCAGCTGCAACTCCTGCTGCTGATTAAAATTACGCTTTCTTAATGAAACCCTAAAAGCAATACCAGGTTCTTTCCAGGAGAATTCAATCTCAGGATAAGCCTCCAATTCTTCTTTAATGATTTTTAGGCCATTGCCCCATTGCTCAATTATACCAAGACGCTTGAATACCGGTGCCAAAACCTTGTTACGTATGTCGGACTGACCAGACTCCATATCATTAAAATCGACTGAAGGCATTAGTTTTCCGGGACTGGTAATTTCAATTTTATCATCAAAAACTGCAATTTTAATATCTTTTCCACTCAAAGAGTAATCCCTGTGAATCACTGCGTTTCTTATCAACTCACGGATAGCAGTGATGGGATACTCCCAACGGTCGTTGCGAAACACCCCTGAAAAATCTATTGAATTTTGAGAAATATGCCTCAACACAAACTGATAAGCTTGATCTGCTTGTAAGATTAGATTGGTATCGATTGTTTTTTGATCAATAAAAGTGCCAGGCAAATTACCCTTAAACCTTGCACACTCAATTTTGGCATAAGGAAAAAGCTGTTTCCTAAGCAAATCATCAGAAAGCAAAATAAATGCACGTGTTGGCAGTTCTTTACCTTGCTCAACCCTAATTAAATCAAGCTTTGTCAAAACTTGTTTAGTAACAACTTCTTTTAATTTTTCGAAAAAGAGATTACTCAATAAATCTATGTTTACTTGGTCGAACTGCTTATTGAAAATCAATTCACTATCATATGAAATATGTTGCTTTTGCCTTTCCAATTCAGCTATTATTTCGTCCGATGCCTGACGATTGGTCGAACCAACCCTAACATAGGTTCCCTTTTGAATTCCTTTGCCTTTTAAATAGTATGGAGGGGTATTTCCCTTGTGAATTATTATCAAAATAATATGTTTACCGTCTTGATTCAAGAACAAAATTTCGGGTAAAATACTGGGGGCACATTGATCATGAATAATATTACTTATCTTTTCCTCAGTAGCTATGAGGCTATCTTCATCCAAACCAACAACTTCCCTTGGATTATCCTTAATACCAATATAAATCTCACCACCTGCATCATTAGCGAAACTGATGATAGACTTCGCTAAATCATAATTTAGTGGAAGCTGTGCTTTCAACTCAAGCCTTCTTCCTTCGGGCTGTTGAATGATATCTGAAAGTTTAGTCATTACATTTATTTCGGTTTTTCACCAAACAAATTTAGTACATCTTGCAAAATCTATTTTTATTAAAAACTAAACAGCTTTTCTGGCTAAGAAAACTCAACAATCACTCACATGGAGTCATAAACGATAGTAAACCACAAAAAAGCTAAGGCCAAGAAAGTAACCCAATTATTATTTCAACAGCAAAGCTACGGTTTTATTCAACTCAGCAGCGGCATCCCGTATCAGGGATTCATCAGAGGGATATGGCAATGCTGCTTTTTTGGTCAGTTCCAGGGTGGTCACGCCAAGTGCCTGCTCATCGCCCGAAAAGCGTGCATAAGCATAATCAAATTGCGAAGAAACACTGAAAGGACTCACCAAAAATGGCTTTGAATGACCTGCTCCAACAAGCTGAACATAACCAATCAAACTGGCAGACTTTTGTAATTCATACTGAATAACTTCAGCCCTCGCAGTCTCCTGTTGTTCGGTATAGGTTGTCTGGCCGGTTTTATGAGGCGAAACTTCAATTTCTTCCAATACAACAATCATCCGATAGGTTGTTCCTGCAGCTTGTTCTGGCGTCAGGATAATCTTCTGCTGCCAGGGCGATTCAGAAAAAGTCTCCATCTCAAGAACCTGATCTTCAAAGCCCGTAGGTAAATTCACGCCGGTCTCATTTTTAAATCCAATCAAAATGTGATCTGCCATTGAGAAAACTGCCCTGCGCATATTTTTATCCAATTCCGGAAAGGCAGGATTAAGCTGCTGCACCTTTCCTAGCAAATCCAGTGCTTCCCGACTGCTGTTAGCATCGTTTGCCTCCAAAAGCTTCTCAGCCAAACGGCTATAGTATTGGGTAGTCTTTATCTTTGCCACCAACACTTCTTCTTCCAAATCAAGGGGTTTGTACTCCAGTTGCTGCTTAAGATCCCAGGGCAGGGATTGAACTGCACCCGCTCTTTGCCGGATATTTTTTAAATGGGCATACACTTTGGGCCAGATGTCAGGAGAACCGCTGGCTTTTAAGGCACTAACCGCTTCATGATCCGTTTGATTTGTGTGATGATACACCTGCTTAAGCTGCATGATTTGCGTGGCACTTAACCGGCCATTGCGGGCTTTATTTATAAGCAACACAAAAGCCTGGTCGTATTGTTCCTGATCTATCAATTTTTGAGGCGAACTACATTGAATAAAACCCAGAAGCACCACCAAAAAAAGTAGCTTACCACTTCTGTGCACTGACATTAAAAATCTCATAAGGCTTTAATTTTATTTGTAATACAAAAACAAGCTATGAACGCAACTGAATAAAAGTGTCCCCTTAAAACCAGCCGGGCACAAATCGCTTTAAAGTGTAAAAACATACAAATTTTGAACCAACTTTTATGTTTAAGGATTAAAGTAGTATTTTCGTCATTTCAAAAATCAGCAGGTTTACGTCCTGCAATGTCTTTAAAATCATACTATGTGGACAATTCTTACCCGTTTTATATTACGGAACCGTCTCGCGAATTTAATCGTCATTGTTTTGTTTACCGCTTTGATGGGATGGCTGGGCACGCGTGTGCAGATGAGCTACGAAATGGCGCGTATGTTACCCGAAAGCGACTCAACAATAATCCTTTACGAAAACTTTAAAAAACAGTTTGGCGAAGATGGCAGTGTGATGTTTGTCGGGCTTCAGGATGAGAAGCTTTTTGAGCTGAATCATTTTCAGGCCTGGTACGATTTAACCAATGAGGTTCGTAACATCGAAGGAGTTGAGGAAGCCATTTCTGTTGCCCGGATGTTTCAACTAGTGCGCAACGACAGCCTGAAAAAATTCGATTTTGTGCCTGTTATCAATGCTAAACCTCAATCGCAGGCAGAGATGGATTCGCTAAAAAATCAAATTTTTCAATTACCTTTTTACGAAGGGCGGCTTTTCAACAGCGAAACCCATGTGAGCATGATGATGATCACCCTGGATAAAAATGTGTTGAACACAAAAAACAGGGTAGCCCTCATCCATGAGATAGAATCGACCCTCAATAAATTTTCTGAGCAGTACGACATCAGGCTTTATTACTCGGGTATGCCATACATCCGAACGATCACCTCCGAAAAAATTCAACAGGAGCTGGTGATGTTTGTATTTCTTTCGCTACTTATTGCTGCTATCATTTTATTTGCTTTCTTCCGATCGTTCAGGGCGGTATTTTTTATCATTGTAATTGTGTTGATCACCGTTGTGGTCATGTTTGGAACCCTGTCGATCTTTGGATTTAAGATCACCATCCTAACAGGAATTTTGCCTCCTCTGCTGATCGTGATAGGTGTTGAAAATTCCATTTTTCTGCTCAACAAATACTACAACGAGTTTTCGATCCATGGAAATAAAATAAAGGCATTGAGCCGCGTTATACGTAGGATTGGAGCTGCCAACCTGCTAACCAATGCCACAACCGCCGCTGGTTTTGCTGCATTTACAATCACCGGAAATGCATTACTTGTTGAGTTTGGCATCATCGCTTCGATCAATATTTTACTTGCCTATCTGATCAGCTTATTACTTATTCCAATTATTTTCAGTTATCTGCCCAACCCCAAACCGCAACATATTCAGCATTTCGAAAAAGGCAACGTCAATAAACTATTGCAAAAGATCGCCTGGGTTATTCTCAACCGCCGCAATGTGGTTTATATCATCACAGTAATTGCTGTAATTGCTGGTGTACTTGGCGTGGTGAGACTTCGCACAACGGGCAATATGGTGGATGACATCTCGCATAAAAGCCGTTTGTATAAGGATTTGATGTTTTTTGAAAAACATTTTGTTGGTGTGATGCCTTTTGAAATCAGCATAGATACCAAAAAGAAAAAAGGACTCTTGCGTGCTTCAACCCTGCAAAAACTGGAGGCTCTGCAAGACAGCATGGCACTCTATCCGGAGCTGAGTAAGCCCGTTTCGATGGTTGAAGTGGTGAAGTTCTCCAAACAGGCATTTTTCAAAGGCAATCCGGCTTATTACGAACTTCCTACCAATCAGGAACGTAACTTTATTTTATCCTATGTACCCAATTTAGGAACCGGCGACAGCAAATCAATCATCAATGCTTTTGTTGACTCGAGCCTGCAAAAAACCCGTATCAGCGTACAAATGGCCAATATCGGTAGCACTGAAATAGATACACTTCAAAAAAAACTGAAACCGACCATTGATGAGATATTCCCGCCCGAAGATTTTGATGTTGACATCACAGGAGGAAGCATCGTATTTTTGGAAGGAACCAACTACCTGGTCAAAAACCTGATCTCCTCCTTATTACTGGCCCTGCTGGTCATAGCCATATTGATGGCACTCACTTTTTCTTCGTTCAAAATGGTGATCATTTCATTGATTCCCAATCTTATCCCACAACTGCTTACCGCAGCCATGATGGGTTATGCCGGTATTTCGATCAAGCCATCTACCATTCTGATTTTTAGTATTGCATTGGGTATCAGCGTTGACAATACCATACATTTTTTGGCGCGTTATCGCCTGCAGCTTTTCTTAAACGATTGGAAAATTAAGGAATCGGTGCTTGCGGCCTTGCTCGAAACCGGTTTTAGCATGATTTATTCCGCAGTAGTGTTGTTTTTTGGTTTTGCCATTTTCATACTCTCATCCTTTGGAGGAACCGAGGCACTGGGCTATCTGGTATCGTTTACCTTACTGGCTGCCATGTTATCTAATTTATTTGTGCTGCCATCCTTATTGCTAACATTGGATAAACGTATCACTACCAAGGCTTTCAGAGAACCGCTGATCGAAATTTTGGACGAAGAAGACGATATCGAACTTGACGATCTTGAAATTGAAGGCGATGAGGAAACTAAAAAGGGATAACTTTGTTAAGATTGCTTTAGGCCTGAATTATATCAGTACATAATGTAAAATATCTGCGTTGCTATAAAAATTTGAAATAGCTAATGAAACAAAATTTAAAAAAATGAAAGGAATCATTCTTGCCGGCGGATCCGGAACCCGATTGCACCCGCTCACCCTGGCAGTGAGCAAACAGTTGATGCCCATTTATGACAAACCCATGATTTATTATCCGCTGTCCATACTGATGATGGCTGGAATACGTGAGATACTGATTATCTCAACGCCTCACGATCTGCCACATTTCGAAAAGCTCTTGGGTGATGGCCAAAAGCTGGGATGTAAATTTTCTTATGCCGAACAGGCTGTCCCGAATGGACTTGCACAAGCTTTTGTTATCGGGGAAAAATTCATTGGCCATGAAAAAGTGGCCTTGATTTTGGGTGATAACATTTTTTATGGCAGTGGTCTGCAACAGTTACTTGTTGAAAACAATGACCCGCATGGAGGTGTGGTTTTTGCCTATCATGTATCTGATCCGGAACGCTATGGGGTAGTCGAATTCGATAAAAACAAACGTGCCATCAGCATCGAAGAAAAACCTGAAAATCCCAAATCGAATTATGCCGTCCCGGGATTGTATTTCTACGACAACAGCGTGATAGAAGTTGCCAAAAACATAAAACCAAGTGCCAGAGGAGAATATGAAATCACCGATGTTAATAAACATTACCTCGAAAACAATACGTTAAAGGTTGGTGTGTTGGGCAGAGGCACTGCCTGGCTCGATACAGGCACCTTCAGTTCGTTGCTGGAAGCTTCGCAATTTGTAGAAGTGATCGAAAACCGGCAGGGATTAAAGATTGGCTGTATCGAAGAAGTTGCCTTTCACAAAGGATATATTGATGGGGATCAACTTCTTTCGCTGGCACAACCCCTGCTAAAAAGTGGTTATGGTACCTATTTGATGAACCTACTTAAATAAGCTAATGACCCGCATACAACAACTTCAGCAAGAGATAAATACACTCATCAGCAGTCAAAAGTTCCAAGGCAACCCTCCCGCCCTTTATGCGCCAATAGCATACATCATGAAACAAGGCGGAAAACGCCTGCGCCCCGTGCTTACCCTGTTGGCCTGCGATCTTTTTGAAGGTAATATTCAGGATGCCCTGTATCCAGCACTGGCTGTTGAGATGTTTCATAATTTCACACTCGTTCATGATGACATCATGGACAAAGCCCCGCTTCGTCGTGGCAAAGAAACAGTATATAAAAAATGGAATGCTGATATTGCCATACTTTCCGGCGACACCATGTTTGCTATGGCCTATCAATATACCTTAAAGACAAAAGCACAGTTTGTTCCTTCCATCCTTCAGGTTTTTAGCAAGGCGGCAATAGAAGTTTGCGAAGGACAGCAGTTGGATATGGATTTTGAAAAAAAAGACGAAGTAAGTATTGCTGATTATCTGGATATGATCAGGCTAAAAACAGCAGTTTTATTGGGAGCCAGCCTCGAGATTGGGGCAGTAGTTGCACAGGCGACACCCAAACAGGTAAAAGCAATTTATGATTTTGGCACCGCGCTGGGCATGGCTTTTCAGCTGAAAGATGATCTGTTAGATGTGTATGGCACGCAAGCAGAATTTGGGAAAATATCTGGTGGCGACATCGCCGGTAACAAAAAGACCTACCTGCTCCTTAAGGCTCTTCAGCTGGCTGATGATCAGACAAAAGCCAGACTAAACCGGCTCTATAAGCCTGATAATACCATTGAAAAAGCCAGTAAAATCAATGAGGTAAAAGCCATTTTTGCGCGCCTCAATGTAAAGGGAGAAGTGGAAAAAGTAATGCAGACTTATTATCAGCAGGCCGTTGAAATCTTAGATCATCTTGAAGCCAATGAAGCCAAAAAGAATGAGTTGGCTGATTATGCGAGTTTTCTTTACAGCAGAGATTACTAAAGTGCCTGGTATTGCTGTTCAAGCTCTTCTTTTTCCAATTGCTTGATCTCCCACTGTTTCATCAATTGCTCAAGTTGTGTTTTTTGCTTGTCGTAAATCCCGTACCAGGCCGAATCGCTGGTTTGTTTGTGTGCATCGGGTGAGGCCAGCAGAGCATCCATCGTTTCAATTGCTTTTTCCTGCTGGTGAATTTTTTGCTCAAGTGTTTCTATCTCTCGCTGGCATTTCCGTAGGATTTTATCCAGTTGTTTTCGTTCTTCGTATTGGATTTTATTATTTGATTTAGGTGCGCTTTCATTTCGTTTTTTACTTTGTGCAATTTCCAGCTCACGCAGGTGTTCCAGCTTTTTCTTCTCCAGAAAAGCAAACACATCCCCATCGTGTACCTTAATATTTGGTTTCCTGAATTCATATACTTTTTGGGTCAACCCTTGCAAAAAATCCCTGTCGTGCGACACAATCAATAAGGTGCCCTGATATTGCAACAAAGCACTTTTCAATATATCTTTCGACATCATATCCAGGTGATTAGTAGGCTCATCCATGATCAGCAGATTTATAGGGAAAAGCAGCATCCTGGCCAATGAAAGCCTCGCCTTCTCGCCTCCTGACAATACCTTAACCTTCTTGTCGATAGCCTCTCCACTAAAAAGAAATGCTCCCAAAAGCGATTTGATCCGGGAACGCATTTCACCCACTGCTACCTCATCGAGTGTTTCAAAAACTGTTTTCTCCATGTCGAGCATATCATGCTGGTTTTGGGCATAATAACCCACCTTTACTTCATGCCCGTATTTTAGCTCTCCGGTATAATCCAATACTCCTGCCAGTATTTTGGAGAGGGTAGATTTTCCTTCTCCATTCCGACCAACAAAAGCAATACGTTCGCCTCTCGGAATAAGCAAATTGATGTCTTTCAGTACTTGCAAACTGCCGTAAGCCTTACTTAAACCTATGGTTTCGAGGGTAACTTTTCCGGAATGCGGTGCCGGTGGAAAACGAAAATGAATGGCCGAGCGGTCCATCTCGTCCACTACCACCTCGTCCATCTTTTCGAGCAGCTTCACCCGCGACTGCACCTGCTTGGCCTTACTAGATTTATACCTGAAACGCTCGATAAAACGCTCTATCTCCCTCACCTCACGCTGTTGGTTACTATAGGCAGCCAAATCCGTTTCGATACGTTGCTGACGAGCTTCCACATAAAAACTATAGCTGCCTTTATAGTCATAAATTCTGCCATTGCTGATTTCGATCGTACGTATCGTGATGGCATCCAGAAAAGTGCGGTCATGCGAAACCATCAAAATTGCCCCATTGTAATTTTGTAAAAAACCTTCCAGCCATTGGATCGCTTCAATATCCAAATGATTGGTAGGCTCATCAAGCAACAACAAGTCGGGACGTTGGAGCAGGATTTTTGCCAGCTCCACACGCATCTGCCAGCCATTGCTGAATTCGGGCATCCGGCGTTGCATATCTTCATGCTCAAAACCAAGGCCAACCAAAATACGTTCGGCCTCTCCTTCAATGGCATTAGCTCCCAGCAAAGCAATGCGCTCGTTGAGGAAACTGAGCTTTTCGATCAGTTTATGATAAGCATCAGATTCGTAATCTGTTCGCTGTTGAAGCTCATGTTCCAGCTTTTTGAGGTGTTCCTCCAGCTGATTCTGTTCTTCAAAAGCAGTCATAGCCTCCTCGATAACAGTAAGTTGGCTGATAAGCTCCTTTTCCTGTGGCAGATAGCCAATACTGGTGTCATCAGGAACGATCACATCACCTTTGTGTGGCTGCTCCAGGCCACACAAAAGCCGGATCAAAGTGGTTTTTCCAGCCCCGTTCTTGCCAACCAGACCGATACGATCCTTTTCACGAATCAAAAAAGTGATATCCGTAAAAAGGTCATCGCCCGTAAAATGCATCGACAAGTTTTGAACTGAAATCATAGTAAGGTATTAATGGTTGGCAAAAATACAGGAATTTTCGGAGTGAAAATATGCTGGAGAAGAAGTTGGCTATTATTACTCGCTGTCAGCAGATCACATAAAAAGTATAAAAATTTTATCAGCGATTTGTCCTTTTTAGTGGACAAAAGACTGATAAAACAATTAAAATAAACCCCAAAAGTTTCTGAGAATCTTTGGGGGTTTAAACAACTTAGTCGTTCAACTGAATACTTCCGCCATATAAAGTTTCACTGATATGCGCCGGATTGTTTAGATCTGTGAGTGCCATACCCGAAACCATAAAAACAAAAACCTCTACTGTTCGCCCAATCCAGTTATCGGGCAGGGTAATCTCTGCCGATTGCTGCTGACGTGTTGCACCTCCAAGCTGAGTGAAACCTTGTGCTGATTCAGCATCATAAATGCCGATCATCAACAAATCGTCGTTGCCACCTTGGTTGGTTCCCTGTTCGTGTTGCCAACTCAGGTTCAGGCTTTTGGCCGAAGCCGAACTCACTTGCAAACCGGTTGGAACATACAGATCACCCACACTCAGTTTCACCTTACTGAAATCAATGAACAAATCCGGGTATTCTCCACCAATAGCGTTTGCCAGGTTGTGACGCATTGCCTCGTTGTGAGGTGTGGTTTCAGACGCTGTCGCCCTCCAGCCAATACGTACCAGCGCGCGCTGTGTTGATAAAAAATGACCCATCAATGCAAAACGTGTGCGCACATTCTGTTGAAGATCAGTTCTGGGATTACTTACACTTTCAGGACGAGCTCTCATAATACTCTGCCCTTTCCATCTCGAGCCGACAAGATTGCCTACTCTTCCTTTGAAGCCTCCAAATTTTCTGACATTGAAAAAAAAACTTCTATTTTTTTGATGTTTTTCATTAATTGTTTACTTTTAACCCATCCAAAAAAACACCAGGCACAACCTGAAGTATTAGCCTGAAGGTGCAACCTGACCAAAACTATTAACCATGCGATTCCGACTCTCGTTAGTTGTGGCTGAACCGTCGCACGCCATTTTGCCGATCAATTATCAGTATCCCCTTTCGGCATGGATCTATAAGACTATAAACTATGGGAATCATGAGTTTGCCAATTTCCTGCACCAGAAAGGATTTGGCACAGCAGGCAAAGCCTATAAGTTTTTTACCTTTTCGCATTTGATGATTCCCCGCAAAGGGATGATGATTGCCGGTGACAGGATTATATTAAAAACCAACCAATTATCACTTGAGGTTGGCTTTTTGGCACCAGAGGTGATGCAGCATTTCATCAGTGGCCTGTTTAACAATCAAATGTTTCGGCTTGGTGACAAAAAATCCGTAGTTAGTTTCAAGGTAGAACAAGTGGAAGCCATCCCCCTGCCAACGTTTAAACCGGTGATGGAATATAAATGTCTTAGTCCGGTCATCATCAGCACCAAAACGACCGAAAGCCGCTATGCGCAATACCTTGCACCAGACAGGACGGAATATGAATCACTTTTCGTGAACAACCTCGAAAACAAAGCCAGGGCGGCAATCCATCACGGCTTGATTGAGGCAGGCAAGATTGAAGAAATCCAACCTACTTTTAAACTTATTAGTGCGGCACACTCCAAAAAGATAACCATAAAAGCCGACACTCCCAACGAATCACAAATCCGCGGTTTCCTCTACAATTTCCAGCTGCAAACCTCCCAGCTGTGGCACAAAATAGGCTATCTGGGTGGCTTTGGAGAGAAGAATAGTTTGGGGATGGGGTGTGTGG
>DJWN01000012.1 GCA_002440975.1 Bacteroidales bacterium UBA6229 | reverse complement strand
TAATAACGAAAACTCAAAAACCCGTGAACCCATAACCAATCCCCCTTGTATTCTCTGTGAAACCTTAGTGCCCTTTATGGTTAATCTTGAACCTGTTTGGCGACCAGCGGGAGACAGTTCCTCAAATCTCCTAAACCAAAAACCGTACGCCAACGCACAAAATTGTTCGGTTTTAACACAGCTCCTATGCCTGAAATAAATACAATATTGCATTGTAATATGCTGTTAAATAATATATTACAAACTTTGGCACGACATTAGTTCAAATGGAATTCAGAAACAGAAATTAAAGAACAAAAAAAATAGTACACCATGAAAGCTTTAAACAACCTCATCACAATCGTACTGAGCCTCATGATAAGCATTAGCAGTTTTGCCACAAGCTTCGGACAGCAGGATGAAAAATATATCGACGACATTCCTTTCAACACCAAAGCGATTTTCGATAGCCTCCAGAACGATCAGGATATTGATCCATCCCTTACCATGCAGCAAGAAGAATACATCAGTGATATTCCTTTCGACACCGAAAAAATTGTTGCGCAATACCGTAGCGATTCAGCTATGAAGATTAACTATAAGCTTCCGGAAGAGGAAACCATCAACGATATCCCTTTCAATACGCTGTATATCATGAGTAATGTGCTCTATCGCGAATACGACCGATTGCCGGTTACCTTCATCAGCAGTAGGAAATAGACCTAAAGCAATTGATCTGCAGGCAGGAATTTCATCAGATTTCTGCCTTTTTTTATTTGTAAAATCAAATGTGTTTGGTAAAGTGATTTCCAATGAATGCAGCTTTTCATTAAACCCTTCCCGGTTTCAGGATTGAGTTTACATAAATCTAAATCCTTACATTTGCTATAAAATTTGCAGAACAATGAAAGCGATAGTACAAGTGTTATTTTTTCTATGCTTAAGTTTATCCATGAAAGCACAGATACAATTTGAAGATCCCGTAAACCTCTCGGACGAATACGGACCCTCACGCGATCACGCCATGACCAATATCAACGAAAAATACTACCTCGTCTGGGACCAATGGGGCGATTTGATGTTTCGTAAAAGCACAGATGCCGGGTTAAGTTGGGGAGGCAAAATTACACTCTATTCCAGTTTGGATTATGGTGCCAGTTATCCTGTTATTGCAGCCGCCAACGGCAATGTATTTGTGTTTTATTACCGAAATACAACAGGCAAAAGTCAGATTTTCATGCTTAAATCTACTGATGATGGTCAAAGTTTTGGTGACGAGATTCAACTGAGCAACGCCATAAATGGTGCACAGGTGCCACAGATCGCCATCACAGGCGACACGCTGGTGCTGGCCTTTGAGGATCGTGACAGCAATTACGACTATCAGATTTTTGTGATGACCTCCACCGATGCCGGACAATCCTGGTCCGAAGCAGTTAATGTCTCCAATACCACTTCAGGTGCCCGCTGGTGCAATGTCGCTTTGCAGAACGATAATATTTTCACCTTCTGGAACGACCAAACCGGCCCGGATTACGACGACCTCGATGTGTTCTTCAGTAAATCGACCGACTTCGGACAAAACTGGAGCATCCCCCAAAACATCAGCAACAACCAGGCTTATAATGCCCGTCTGCAAACCAAAGTGATCGACAACAGCATTTACACCCTTTCGTCCTCCAAAATCGACGGACTGCAAACCGATATCATCCTCTTCCGCTCTGATGATTTGGGCGAAACCTGGCACAACCCACTCAACCTGTCTGACAATGATGGAGCCTCTGAGCGTCCATTCCTCCGGGTAACAGGCGAAAGTCCAAATCAGCACCGGATCTATGCGGTTTGGAGCGATGGCAGCTACAGTGGAAACGATAAAGCTTACCTGAAATATTCCATTAATAACGGACAAAACTGGTCGGATATGCTTCCCTTCTCACAAAATACCGAAGACGCCTCCTGGCCGCAAATCATGGGCTTTCACGATCTGGGAACAGATAAACTTTTTATGAGCTATTTCAGACCACTCGATGGAACCTTTGACTATGAAATCTATGGCGTTCGTGCTTTTAACCTGCTCGAAGAAAATATTATGCTGACCGGACAAATCACTGATCTTCAGGAAAACGGCTTATCAAACGCGACTTTAGTAGTGAATGGCATCGACCACCTTACTGATGAATCAGGTTATTTTAGCATGGAATTGATGCCAGGCACCTATAACTTACAGGCTCACGCACAGGATTTTATCAGTTATTACGAAAACGGATTGGAACTTACATCCGACACCGACATCACTATCCCGCTCGAAGCCTTGCTTTTTCCTCCCCTCAACCTCAGCGGTCAGGTATCTGGTTTTGTAGTCGAATTGAATTGGGATGCCCCGGCCAGCGAGGGCGAATGGCTACACTGGGACGATGGCACAAACAGTGATGTTGTTGGGGGCGAAAACATCTCCATGTTTGATGCAGCAATCCGTTTCACCACTGCCGATTTGCAAGTTTACGACGGACAGTTCCTGACACGGATCTCAGCCTACTTTGCCGATGTGGATGCAGAATTCAGCATCCGGGTGTGGCAGGGTGGCAGCCAGACGTATGCCGGTAACCTACTGATCGATCAGCCGGTAACATCGCCTGTGGCAAACTCATGGAACGAAATAGTACTCGAAAATCCGGTTCAAATTGACGCTGATCAGGAGCTTTGGATAGGCTATCGGGTAAATAATACAGGAGGCGGATATCCAGCCGGAACAGATAATGGCCCGGCCATTCCTTTCAAAGGCGATATGTTGCTTTATGGCCCCGACTGGGTGAGCATGTCAGACAATTTTGGCTGGGATATTAACTGGAATATTCAGGCAATGGTTGTAACCGAAGGAGGTGAAGGACAAACCCTCCAAAAACTCGCCGATAATCTTCCGGTTTATTCGGGTGATCCACAAAAAATAGTAAACATTTACAGCCCAAAATCTTCCCGATTCAATTTCGATGGTTTTAAGATTTATCGCAACGAAAGCCTCATCGGAGAAACAGATTCCGAAATCCTAAGCTTTACCGACGAAACTCCCGAGCTGAGTAATATCTATTTCGTCACCAGCTATCGCGACCTCTACGAATCAAAACCTTCTAATGAAGTTAATGTGATACTCACCAGCCTGTCCGAAAAGCATAACAGCTTCGCATTACAGCTGATTCCAAATCCTGCACTCGAAAGGGTCAGTTTGCAGTTTGAGCTGCAACAAGCAGATCATTTACAACTCGAAATAAGCAATTCGCTGGGACAGCTGCTCAAAACTGCAAGTTATAATCTGGAAGCTGGTAAACACAGTATTACCCTGAACAGAAGCGACATAGGT
>DJWN01000009.1:6317-33922 GCA_002440975.1 Bacteroidales bacterium UBA6229 | reverse complement strand
ATGTGTCAACATGCCAGCGAGATGGAACGCCGGGCTGCTGAGATGGAGCGCGATTCGGTGAAATACAAACAGGCTGAATACCTCTCGGATAAAATAGGAAAGGTCTTTGATGGGCAGATTTCCGGCGTGAGCAAATGGGGACTTTTTGTTGAGCTAAAAACCAGCAAATGCGAAGGTTTGGTGCGATACAACGAGATGCCCGGCGACTTTTATTACCTGGATGAAGAAAACTTCCGTGTGATCGGGCAGGAGTTTGGTAAAATTTTTCGTCTGGGCGATCCGGTGAAAATCAAGGTAAAAAAAGTTGACCTGTTAAAGAAACAGATGGATTTTGCGCTAATAGACACCGATCAGGCCAGGAGTTTTAAGTAAAAACAATTAATTGTGTAAAGCAATGAAGTTTCAGGTGTTTTTGCTGTTAGTATTAATCCTCACAATTGGTTCATGCAAGCAGGATGATCAGCCAAAGATGGAGGTACCTGATTGTGGAGAGTCTTTTTGTGCAAACGCCTATCGCATGAATCTGGATTATTTTGACGATTATCAGGCACAACTAACGTATTATCAGCTATCTGATGGTTATGCATACGCAATTTGGAAAAATGATGAGGTTGATCCATCCCAGTTTTTCAGCATTCGTATTGGCAATTTTCAGCGTCCGGTGCTTGACGGCTCTGGTTTATTTCGGTTTGATCAATATGAAACCGCTTATTTTAGTGCTGAGATTTTTAGGGATAGTCTGGTAAGATATAGGGGCTATGCTGGATATATTATTGTTGATTCTGTTTCGGAGCATTACTTTTCTGGTGAATTTGAGTTGGATGCTCAGATTGATACCTTAAATAATTACCTCAGGTTTAAGGGAAAGTTCGAAATTCAGGAATAATCAATTGAAAGGCTGAAAACTCATGCTTCCGCCAATCCAGCTGATACGGGCTTTGTCGTAGATACTGTATGGAATGTAGCCATGAAAAACATCCAGCATTATTGTAAATGGTGCCTTTCCCTCCTTTCCTAACTCAATGCCTGCAGCAATGCGGGTTCCGGGATAAAAGTTTGTTTCTTGTTCAAACTGCATATGCACGGCACCCATCCAGCGCAACCAGTCTTTTGAGTTGACAGCCTTCTGCCATTTTGCACCAGCATCACCAAGTATTCGTTTTCTTTTGTAGGCACTGTGTGGGATAAAGCCAATGGTTCCATATACTTTCCAGTTTTCTTTGGTATAAGCTGCACTAAAATCCAGAACTTCATAAATTCGCAAATTGTCGAGATAGGTGTTGATGTGGAATCGATAAATAAAATCATCGCCCAGGTGCGCCGAGATATGATAAAGCCTTAGCCTGAGCGACCAGTTTTCAGAAGTTTTCCAATTGTAATGTATTCCAACTTTATATTCGGTATTGAAGTGATTCACCTGAAACAATCCCAGCGGATCTTCGAAAATGAATTGTGTAAAAGTGGCTATCTCAATACCAATTTCTTTGGGTTTTGAATGTTCTTTCCACCTTAAGATGCTGCGGTTAATGCCTGCCGAGTAATTGGCAAACATGCGATTGGGCCAGCCTTTTGGTATATGCAGCACATAAAGCGAACCACTGAATTGTGCTTCACGGTAGTCGAGAGGTTTATCAGGAAACAAACTGGAATTCGGAAGCCAATTAATTGAGGTTTGTGCGTAGGAATAAAATGGAGTGAAGGCCATAAACAACAGTAACACAAATACATACAGCTGTTTGTATAACTTCATGATCCACAGGTATTTACTGTTTAAAAATGTTTGTCCAATACTTCGGGCAGGAAAGGCCTTCCCTGGCGGTTGATAGAAGTTCCGATAATTCGTGCCGAAATAATTGGTTTTTGATCGCTCGCCCGGATGATTTGTTGCACGAAGCCAAAGCGCAATTGCGATATACGTTCCATTTGGCAGCTCACTTCACATTCGTCTCCACTTCTGAGCGGGAAATGATAATCCATTTCGATCCGTTTCACTACCAGCAAGATGCCTTCTTCATTGAGTTTTGCAAAATCAAGCCCGATGCTTTTTAAAAATTCATGGCGGGCATGTTCCAGGTAATGTTGGTAGTTAGCATTATTTACAACACCCTGCATATCGCATTCGTAATCACGGACTTGTATTATTATTTTAAAGTTATCTGAATCCATTTGCTAGGGTTTATTTTTTCAAAAGTAAGCTTTTTGTCGGGTCGATTTTGTTCTCTGAACACGAAATATGTAGTTTCGTATCGATGAAATCATAATCCAATCCCAATGGCAACTTTCCCGTTGTCGTATGATAACCTTGTAGAATTGTTGATAAAGACACCTTCGCGGCAGCACGTATCACTTGTTGCTGATCGTATTGCCGTTGATGTATAATTAGTTGAGCTCACCATTGAAGCAGGCCAAAAACAGGGTGGAAAGGCCTCGAACCATGCTTCCTGGGTGATCAGAAAATTGTTCGACAAAGATTCCTTATTGTTAGTAGCTTTTCAGGATGAATTGTTTCATTGGGTGATTGAAACGAATTCGGATAGTATTCGCCGTAATCTGTTGCCTGTCGTATCATCACTTTTATCAAAAGACTATATCGAAAATGACGGACTGGTAGCCAGATTGTATGTAAAATGTTTGGATTGGAGCAATTCGCAACAATACGCCATTGCTGTACGATTCAATGCGATGGAATTTATGACTGCTCTGGCTGGTTTTGAGCCTGGATTATCGCATGAACTTCTTCCATTTTTTGAAATGATACATCAATATGCAGAAGGCGGAGTTAAGGCAAGATCACGTATTTTGATCGATAAAATGAAGTCATTGGTCTATGCTGAAGGGCGAAAAGAGTAAACATGAAAGTGTGCCCCAAAACAACAAGACTAATAGCGAAATCATTAGGATCCAAACCGAGCGGCGATACAGTTTGCGGATGATAAATGCGCTTACGGGAACTGAAAGAAAAGGTGAAGTAAGAATAAAAGGCCAGGGTCCTACGCGATTACGGTATCTGAGGATACGTCGCAGACGTTTAAATCGTTTTCCGGGATGCCTGGGTTGTTTGTGAGGGTTTTTCAGGATTATCCAATCGGAAGTATAATAGAAGAAAAGAAAACCTGCAATACCACCACTGTTTACGCTTAGCAGGGTTTCGGTAAATGAGAAACCTGCCAGAAATGCTATTGGAGCTGTCATCAGCAAGCGAACACTTGCCAATAACATTATGGAAAGATATTGGAGAATTAATTCCAACTTATTGTTTTTGAATGAATTTGATCAGGTTGTCAGAAGCATCTTCAAGCAGGTCGATCACCATTTCAAATCCCTGATCACCACCGTAATAGGGGTCTGGCACATGATCGTAGTGTTTATCAGAAAAGAAATCGCGCATACGCAGANNACGCAGATCTTCGTAATTATGATCGTCCATGGCGATGAGGTAGTCGAAGTCATCAAAATCAGAAGAGATTACCGGACGGGATATGCTTGTTAGTTCATATCCTCTGTTTTTGGCTGTTTGACGCATCCTTCGGTCGGCTTTTTCGCCGGCATGCCAGGCCGAAGTTCCCGCCGAATCGACAGTAACCGTTAAACCAGCTTCGTATGCTTTTTTACTAAAAATGCCTTCGGCAGCGGGAGAGCGACAGATATTGCCCAAACAAACAAAGAGGATTTTCATAGATTGTTGGTTAAGTTTTACAAAAATAGGAAGATGTGTTGAACCGGCAATAAAAATGTATGGCAGCGCAATAGCAGGAAAAGAAAAGTGTAATTTTGCAAACTTATCAGCCTTCTTAGCTCAGTTGGTAGAGCAGCTCACTCGTAATGAGCAGGTCGCGGGTTCGAGTCCCGTGGAAGGCTCGTGATTGGGTTAAAAGAAAAAAGAGCTTTAAAAGCTCTTTTTTTCGAGGTCTCGAGCGGATTCGAACCGCTGTACACGGTTTTGCAGACCGCTGCCTAGCCACTCGGCCACGAGACCATTATTTTTGGGATTGCAAAGATACGATTATTTCTTTTTTTGGCAAGATCAAACTTTTTCGAGCCTGTTTACTTCTTCCAGGCAGGAGCGACAGAGGCAATGGTCGTATTTTTGGTTGATAAGCTCCAACACAAAAGGCTTTGTATCGACTTCATAGCACCAGCATTTGCCTGACTTGCCGCATTTAAAACTTGTGCCACAGCGCGGACAAATCTCTGGTTCAATAAGTTGTATTTTAGGTTTCATCCTTCCAATGTAAGGCTTACAAAGTCCATTTTTCCACCTAGTGGTGGATTCATTTTGCGCACTTTGACACTGGCTTTTTCAACAGTTGAAAATTCATTTCGTACTGCCTTTAAAATTCTGTGCCCCACATGTTCGAGTAAATTGGAATTGATCATCATTTCGCGTTTCACTACCTGATAAACAGAAAGATAATTCACTGTATCTTCCAGCTTATCAGAAGCTTCAGCCGAAGCAGTATCCACTTCAAGAAAAAGATCTACAACAAACCAGGTACCAATTAATTGTTCTTCGGTGAAGCAGCCATGATAGGCAAAGAACTCCATTCCTTCTATTGAAATCACCGCCATTTGTATGGTTTTTAGTTTGATAAAGCTTTTATTCCACTACTAATACGTTTGATACTTTCTGATTTTCCGAGTACTTCCATGATGTCACTCAGGTGTGGACCTTTTGCAGCTCCGACAAGTAGCAAACGCAGCGCATTCATAATTCCACCCATCGAAAGTTCATTTTCGGTGATCCAGTTTTTGATTTTTTCATCAATCTTGTCAGCAGAAAAATCTTCCAAAGTGTCCAGTAATGAAGCCAGGGTTTCCATTTGCTGCGGGCTATCTGTCTTCCAACGTTTTTTAACCACTTTTTCGTCGTAGCTTTCTGGTGCCTCGAAAAAGAAATAGGCTTCGTCCCATAGTTCCTGAACAAAGTTGACCCGTTCTTTGATTAGCGAAACAATTTTTTCTACATTTTTATTCTCTGGTTCCAGATTTTTCTCTGCCTTAAGCCATTTCATCCATTCCTGAGCCAGGGCTTCGTCTGTTTGACGCATAAGGTATTGATGATTAAACCATTTGGTTTTTTTGGGATCAAATTTTGAACCTGATTTACCAACACGATCCAATGAGAAAGCTTCAATCAGCTCATTCATGCTAAACAATTCCTGATCACTTCCAGGATTCCAGCCCAGCAGGGCAAGCATATTTACAAAAGCTTCAGGATAATAGCCATTTTCGCGATAGCCGGATGATATTTCGCCATTTTTGGGATCTTTCCACTGCAAAGGGAAAACAGGAAATCCAAGCCGATCGCCATCGCGCTTACTCAGCTTGCCATTGCCATCGGGTTTTAGCAGAAGTGGCAGATGTGCAAATTGCGGTTTTTCCCATCCAAATGCTTCGTACAAAAGCACATGAAGCGGAAGCGAAGGCAGCCATTCCTCGCCACGGATCACATGGCTGATTTTCATCAGATGATCATCCACGATATTAGCCAGGTGATAGGTAGGCATACCATCTGATTTGAAAAGTACCTTATCATCCAGGGTTTCCGATTTCACCTTCACCTCGCCACGAATGAGATCAATCATGCTGATGCTGGTATTTTCCGGAATAAGAAAACGAACCACATAAGGAGTGCCTTTTACAAGATGATTTTGTACTTCATCTTTAGTCATATTGAGGCTGTTGCGCAATATTTTACGTTTTTCGGCATTATAGATAAAGGTTTTATTGTCGGCTTCAGCCTGTTTTCTTAATTCTTCAAGTTCACCGGCTGTATCAAAGGCATAATAGGCATTACCTGATTGTATCAGCTGGTCGGAATAAACAGCATAAATGCTTTTACGCTCGCTTTGACGATAAGGCCCAAACGAACCACCTTCAATCAATCCTTCATCGAATTGAATACCGCACCATGCCAGCGATTCCATGATGTACTGCTCGGCACCGGGAACAAAACGGGTTTGATCGGTATCTTCGATACGCAGAATCATTTTGCCGCCATTTTTTTTAGCAAAAAGATAGTTGTACAAGGCGGTGCGAACACCTCCCATATGAAGCGGGCCTGTGGGACTGGGTGCAAATCGCACCCTGATATTTTCTGGCATAATCAATTGAGTTTTGGGCTGCAAAGATACCAAAAATCAAGTGTTTGATTTTGCACTGAATTTTAAGAACAGGTACTGAAGATTTGCCCGACTATTTTACTGTTTGAAAGCCGATTAATAACTGTGATTATATGCTTATTTAATCAGTTTTTTAACCATACTTCCTGAGTTGCTGGTAACCGAAATAAAATAAATACCGGCCGGTAAACCGGAAATATCCATCTGGTAGTTTAAGCCACTTACTTTATTTGAAACAAGTAATTTACCGGATGCGTCTGAGATTCTGATTTCGCGTGGTTGATCCTTACCGAAAGCCAAATTTACCTGATCTATGGCGGGATTAGGATACAAACTAAAGTAATTGTGAATTGATTTTTCGGGGCTTCCGACAATAAGGGTATTCACGCGTTCGAACGTCCAGTTAACCGGATCTACTTCAATGTTAACAACCTGTTTACCAAAATCGATGGCGTATTGCTCCAGATTATTTTCCTGATAAAGCCTGATGGTGGTATCGCTGTCATCCGAAAAAGTGAGTTTATAGTCCATAGTCATTTGAAAAAGTGGAGTAGAGGAGGAACCGGATTGCGTAACATACATATTGAACATATCGTTAAACATATACCATTCGATATCGTATTTGGGATAGCCCTCGCCATAGTACCATTGAGCGAAAAACTGTTCCAGATCCATGCCGGTTACCTCTTCGGCAATCATACGAAAATCTTCGCCGGTTGCAGTGCTGTCTTTAAAGGCAATTTGAAAGCTATGCATGATATCAAAAAACTTTTCATCATCATTGATTTCGTGTCGCAGCACATGAATGATAGCCGCTCCTTTGTCGTATGACAGTCGCCCGTCGAAAATACGCCAAATGTTATCAGGCGTAATTTCTGAAGGTGGAATGTACACGCTTCCGCCAGGTGATGACATCACATTGTTTTGGGTACCAATCATAAAGTTTTGACCAGCGGTCCATCCGTTCAGCATCTCCTGTGCCAGATAATTGCTATAAGTAGCGAATCCTTCATTGATCCATATATCGCTCCAGGTGGCGCATGTTACGTTATCGCCAAACCACATATGTCCCAGTTCGTGGGCAACCAGATCGAATGAAAAACCTCCTATCGTAGTCATGGTTTGGTGCTCCATGCCACCTCCAAGCTGGGTGATACAATGACCGTATTTTTCTTCATGGAAAGGATAGAGGATATACAAATCAGAAAAGAGTTCGATCATCGGAACAACTGCATCAATATTGGATTGCTGACTTGGCAGGTAATTTGGGTGATTGTAAACGAAATTTTGCACTAAAATACTATCATTTTCGAGGGTCTCCGGTTTTGCGTAAATGTTATATTCCTGATAGTCAGAAACGGCAAAGGAAATGAGATAATAAGCAATTGGATACTTTGATTTCCATTCGTAGCGCAACTGGTTGTTACCCAAATCGGTAACATTTGTAAGTAAGCCTTGTGAGCCGGCCATTTCGTTGGAAGTGGTGGTAAGGTAAACCCAAACAGAATCTGCTTTGTCTGTTAAAACTTGTTTGTTAGGCCACCAATCTTTGGCTGCAAAGGGTTCTGAAAGTGTCCAGGTAACATTTTTTTGCCAGGTGCTCGAATAGGCATTGGTAATACCGGCAAAAAAACCTCCGGTGGGTGGTGTGCCACCATAAGCTATTGAGGCAACAAAGGTATCTCCTTGCTGTAATGTAGGAATTTCAACCAACACATTATCACCTTCCCAGTTGATGTTTTCAGCGGTAACACCATTAAAAACCACTTCTTCGAGTGATAACTCCGCATTTAATTCAAAAGCGAAAATGTTCATTTCGCTGGCTACAACAGTTCCGTGAATTTCAACTGTTCCGCCTACCTGAATGGAAGTGCTCGATACTTCCAGATCCAAAAAATAGAAAGAAACATCATAATCGTGAACAAGATCGCTTTGCCAGTCGTTACGATAGGCATAGGAAGGCGTTTCCTGCATTTGAGGATAATGACGACAATATCTGTCGTGTTGGTGGTGTTCGTTAGTTTGGGCACTAGCAATTGTAATAACAAAGATGAGAAATACGGAAAGTAGAATCTGTTTCATAAGAACGGGAATAAATGGTAAATGCTTACCGTTTGGTTATATGTATATTTGCCTGCTAAATTAAACATCATTTATTGAATCTGTTTTACTAGGTATAAATAATTTTAGGAATGAGTGTTGCAAACAGGCAGTTGGTCGAAAAGATTCAGGCATTTATCAGGCGATTTTATCTTAATCGGCTGTTGAAAGGACTATTGCTTGGCATTGTATTGCTCATTTTGCTGATGTTTGGCGTTCACGGACTGGAGTTTTTGCTTTGGTTGCCTTCGACAGGAAGGATGCTGCTTTTCTGGATTTATATTGTTGGCACTGGTTTTATCAGTATCAAATACATTTTTCTGCCGCTTTACCATTTATTCACCTACCATAGGCAGATGTCAGCAGCAGAAGCGGCACGCCTGATTGGGAAACACTTTGCAGAGATTGAGGACAGACTACTGAATACATTGCAATTACAGGAAAGTGCAGCTCAAAGCGGAAGTGACCCTCTGCTCGAAGCTGCGATTGACCAGAGAACCGAACGTTTAAGTATTTATCAGTTTAGCAATGCAATTTCGTTACGTCCTTCCCGAAATGTTTTGTTTTCCAGTGCAGCATTATTGCTGGTTTTTCTTTTTGTTCTGATTTGGAATCCGGCTATTTTTAATGATTCCGGGAATAGAATCGTAAGGTATAACCAAACCTTTGTGAAGCCTTTGCCTTTTGTCGTTTCCCTTCCGGAGTCAGACGACTTGAAAACACTTCATAACGAGGATTATGAAATGGTGATACAAGCTACAGGTGAGGAGGTTCCGGCAGAGTTTTTTGTTGACATACAGGGTGGCCTTCAGACAATGAAAAAGACTGGTAACAACAGCTTTACATTTCTTTTTAAGAAACCTGGCAAAAATATCCAGTTTAGCATTGTTGCAGGTAATTATCAGAGTCAGCTGCTCGAGTTGAAGGTGCATCCAAAACCTGTGATCCTTTCGTATGATGCCAGGATTGAGCCACCAAAATATACAGGGCTTACTGATTTTAGCGTAAGTGAGAAAACTGATTTTTTTGTGCCAGAGGGTAGTAAGGTATTTTTGAGTTTTTTTACCCGCGATACTGATAGTTTGTTTTTGATGGTTCAGGATACTTTGTTTAGTACCGTTGAAGTTAGAGGTAATCAATGGAACTACAGCTTTAGTATGAATGAGTCGTATAATTTAGTTGTAAGATCGTCAAATGCATTTGCCAGTAATGGAGATCGTTTTCCGCTAAAAATTCAGATGATTCCTGATGCCTATCCAGATATTGTATGCGAGATGATTGAAGACGAGATGGGCAGGCAATTTTATTTTTCTGGTGCTGTTGCTGATGATTATGGTTTTAGCCGGCTTGCCATGGTTTATAAGATCATCGATCAACAAACTAAGGAGGAATCGAAACGGTTTTTTATTGATTTGCCACTTCAACGAAATTCCCGTCAGGATTTTTATTATTTGTTTGAAGCAGATAGTTTTAATCTGTCAGCCGGTGATCTTGTTGAAGCTTATTTTCAGGTTTGGGATAATGACGCTGTAAACGGTTCGAAATCAAGAAAAACAACTACTTTTAACCTACAGGTTCCTGGTGTTGAAGTACTCGATTCGATAGCAGACAGCCGTGAAAAGAATATTTTAAATGAGATGGATAAAACCCTTGCCGAATCGGAGCAAATAAGGGAAGAATTGGATAAATTGCTTCGGGATTTGGCAACCAAACAACAACCCGATTGGTCGGATAAGCAAAAGCTGGAAGACTTGTTCGAAAGGCAGAAACAGTTGGAAGAAAAGTTTACAGAGCTACAGGAAGCACAGAAAGAGCAAGTAAAATTTGAGAAGGAGAATGAATTAACGGACGAAAAACTGCTGAAGAAGCAGGAAGATATTCAAAAGCTGTTTGATGAGGTTTTTAATGATGAGATGAAAGCCTTGATGGAGGAAATTCAGAAGTTGATGGATGAGCTCAACAAAGATCAGATGATGAAGATGATTCAGGATTTGATGAAAGACAGCCAGAAAATGGAGGATATGCTCGACAGGAATCTGAATCTTTTGCAGCAATTGAAGGTGGAGAAGGAAATGAAAGATTTGATTGAGTCGTTGGAAAAGCTAGGTGGGGAATTGTCAGAAAATAATAATACTCGGGATTCAACCGGGATAGATTCTGCCGAGCAGTCAAAAGAGCGTTTTGAAAAGCTACAGCAAGAATTGGATTCGATTCAGGAGATGAATCAAAAGCTTGAGAAGCCTCTACAAATTGAAGATACAGAGCATATTGAAGAAGATATTGAGCAGGATCTGAACGAAAGTATTGAACAGGAACAACAACAGCAAATGGATCAAAGCAGGCAGAAGCAAAAGTCAGCTGGCGAAAAAATGAAGGAAATGGCTAATATGCTTCAGCTTTCGATGCAGGCTGCTATGATGCAGCAACAAATGGAAGATGCACATACCATGCGTATTTTGCTTGAGAACGTTGTGAAAAGTTCTTTAGATCAGGAAGATTTGATGAAACGCTTTACCGAGTTGAGAATTGATGATCCTTCACGATCAACACTTATCCGCAAGCAAAATGAATTAACGGCCAATTTTAAAGTTGTAGAGGATTCATTAAAAGCCCTTGCCTTGCGACAGCCAATGATAGAGACTTTTATTTTTGATGAATTGAAAAGTGTTCAATTCAGAATAGATGAAGCTTTGAATTTACTTACGAATGGCAGAATTAGTCAAGGTGTTAGCGAACAACAATATGCCTTTATGGCCATGAATAATTTGGCATTGATGCTTGCCGAATCACTCGAAAACATGCAAAATAGCATGGGGATGCCCAGTCCGATGAATGCACAGGGTCAGCCAAAACCTGGAGAGCAGTCTTCCGGCAAACAACAGATGCAACAAATGCGGCAGATGCAGGAGGCACTTGGTAAGGCTTTGGAAGAGATGAGAAAGCAACAACAAGGAAAACAGCAGGAAGGCGGTGAAGGCGAACAGAAACAGAGTATGAGTGAAAAACTCGCCAGAATGGCTGCCGAACAAGAGGCCATACGCAAACAAATGCAAGATTATTTGAACGGATTGAAATCTGAAGGACGTCTGGACGAGGAAGGTGTTAATAAGATGATTGAGGAGATGGAAAAACTGGAAGAACAACTTGTTAACAAACAGTTGGATAGAAGAATAATTGATAGACAAAGAGAAATCGTGAGTCGAATGTTGGAATCAGAGAAAAGTGAAGAGAAAAGGGAGAAAGAGGAAAAACGTGAATCGAATGAGTTTAAAAATAAAAATTTTAGCAACTTTATTGAAGAACTGACGTATAAAAGAATGTTGAAAGAGCAGCTGGAATTAATGAGATTGCAGTCAATCGAGCTTAAACCATTTTATAAAAAGAAGAGCAATGAATATTTCTTTAAGAAAAGAGAACAGCCCTGATAAAGGTGTTTCACTTATGTCGATGGATTTTTATGCAGCCATTCGCACCTACGATACATTTGTAAACAGGAAAATTGTGAGCCTTGCTGATGATAAGTTGGAAGCCACATGTCAAGTTATTGGATATGAGATTATTAAACACTCTTTTGAAGAAAGAAACCCTGCTTTATTAGAGGTTGATATTGAAATTGGTGATATGGGCACTGAGCTATCTTTTCATTTTGATGAAGAAACTTTTGCTTTGATTCAAACCGCCGTTGCCGAAGCCGGGTATTTTAGGAGCAAGCTTGAGTATTTTTGCGACAACTTCCTTATCGATCAGAAGAACCTTATATTTTGCTGTTATTTTGATATGAAAAGCCTAAACAAGCAATTGAGTACTGACAGGGTTCATGTGTTACGTAAATATTTGAAAACAAACAATATAACTGTACATAATCTTCATGATTCAGTTTGAAAAGTATGATTATGAGGTTCCTGTTTTTCTTAATACCAACACCAAAAGATGGATTGAGGAAGTATTGAGCGTATTTCATAAGAGAACCGGTTTGATCAGTTTTCTGTTCTGTTCAGACGAATCTCTTCTTAGAATTAACAAGCAGTTTCTGGATCACGATTTTTACACGGATATCATAACTTTTAACAAAAGCCTGAACGTTGACATTATTTCAGGTGAGTGTTATATAAGTGTTGAAAGGGTGATGGAAAATGCGGGTATTCTGGAGGAAAGTTATGTTCAGGAGCTTCATCGGGTAATTATTCACGGTATGTTGCATCTGATCGGTTTTAACGATTCAAGTTTGGAAGAAAAGCAACAAATGAGAATGCTGGAACAGAAATGCTTAAATTTGCGCCTTAATACTTAAATAATAATGACTTATCTGGATGTTTCACGTGAAACATACTGCTAATTGACTAAAATATGCTTTTTGAGAAATATGATGTGATTGTTGTGGGTGCAGGTCATGCCGGTTCCGAAGCTGCAGCAGCAGCAGCTAATATGGGCAGCAAGGTTTTGCTTGTTACGATGAATATGCAAACCATCGCTCAAATGTCTTGCAATCCTGCAATGGGTGGAATAGCCAAAGGACAGATTGTGAGAGAAATTGATGCATTGGGTGGGTATTCAGGCCTGATTACAGATCGTACAATGATTCAATTCAGGATGCTCAACAAATCAAAAGGCCCGGCCATGTGGAGTCCACGTGCCCAAAGCGACAGAATTTTGTTTTCAATGGAATGGAGACGTATGCTTGAGCAAACCCCCAAGCTCGATTTTTGGCAGGATATGGTAGTTGGTTTGGTAGTAAAAGATAATCAGATAAAGGGTGTACAAACCTCAATGGGTCATTTAATTGAAGCCCATAATGTGATTCTTACCAACGGCACTTTCCTTAATGGTAGAATTCATATTGGTGAAAAATCCTTTGGAGGAGGACGTATGGGCGACCGGGCAAGTCAGGGATTGACTGAGCAATTGATTGAGCTTGGATTTAGGGCGGATCGGATGAAAACGGGAACTCCGGTTAGGGTGGATGGACGTACAATTGATTTTTCTAAGTTATCAGAACAAAAAGGTGATGAAGTAGTAACGGGTTTTTCTTATCTCGAGGAGGTTGATTTGGCCAGGCAGCGGTCTTGTTATATGGCTTATACCAGTAAGAAAGTTCATGATACGCTACGAACGGGGTTTCAGTTTTCCCCCATGTTTAATGGACGTATCGAAGGAGTAGGGCCGCGCTATTGTCCCAGTATTGAAGATAAGGTTGAACGTTTTTCTGATAAGGATGCACATCAACTGTTTGTTGAGCCAGAAGGTTGGAATACGGTTGAATATTACATTAACGGATTTAGTTCGTCCTTGCCCGAAGATGTACAGTTTAAAGCCTTAAGAGAGATTGAAGGATTTGAAAGGGCTAAGATTTTCAGACCCGGCTATGCGATAGAATATGATTTTTTCCCTCCCGAGCAGCTTCAACATTCTCTGGAAACAAAGCTAGTTAAAGGATTATATTTTGCAGGGCAAATCAATGGAACTACTGGCTACGAAGAAGCTGCAGCGCAAGGGATTATTGCAGGAATTAATGCCCATAATAGAACCATTGATCGTGAACCATTGATATTGAAACGTTCTGAGGCATATATTGGGGTGTTGATTGATGATTTGATTACTAAGGGTGTTGATGAGCCTTATCGCATGTTTACCAGTCGTGCTGAATACAGAATTTTACTTCGGCAAGATAATGCCGATGCCAGATTAACAGAGAGAAGTTACAAGATGGGACTTGCTTCAGCCGAGCGATATGAACGTTATAAGGAGAAAGAGCGTAAAATTTCTGAGTTAATTGGTTTTTTGGAGAAAACCGGTGTAGCACCAGATCAGATTAATGCTTTACTTGAGCAAAAAGGAACAAGTCCGCTATCACAAAAAATTAAGCTTTCAAATGTATTGTTAAGGCCTCAGCTTGGATTGCAAGACATGATTGCTAATAATAAACACTTATTTAAGGAGATTTTAAGCCGAAACGACTACACAATCGAAGAGATTGAAGCAGTGGAGGTTTTAGTCAAATACAAGGGTTATATTGAAAAGGAAAAAGAATTGGCTGATAAATTAATGCGCCTCGAACACGTAAGCTTAAAATCCGACTTTGATTATCATCAGCTTAAATCACTTTCTTACGAAGCAAGGGAAAAGCTAAACTTGATAAAACCTGAAACACTTGGGCAGGCAAGCCGAATTAGTGGTGTATCACCAGCAGATATATCTGTACTCGCCATTTTTCTAGGTAGATAGCGTTTTGTTTCACGTGAAACAATTTTTTATATGTCAATCATTTGTCCGAATTGTAATTCCTCAGATATCAAGTTTGAACTTGCCTTAACAGACTATTTTTTAAGTCAGGAAGAATTCAGCTTATATACATGCAATGATTGTAAAATTTCTTTTACACATCCTTTTCCGGCAGAAACAGAATTGGGTAAATATTATGCTTCTGAAAAGTACTTAAGTCATGATGACGGCAAAAAAGGCCTGATTCCATTTTTATACCGACAAATCAAAAACATTAATATCAGTACAAAGTACAGTCAGGTAACGAAAGCATTGAAGCCCGGAAAGTTGTTGGATTATGGATGTGGTATTGGTGATTTTCTGAATTATGCCAAGCAAAATGGATGGATGGTCGAAGGTGTTGAGCCAAATTCGAGTGCCAGAGAAATGGCTTCGCAGAAGTTAGACACGCAGGTTTTGGATGTTAATCAGCTTAGGAATTTTCCTGATGCACATTTTGATTTAATCACACTTTTTCATGTATTAGAGCATGTTTATTCATTTAACAAATTACTGCCTGAGCTGTTACGTATCCTAAAACCTGATGGCAGATTGGTGATTGCTCTACCAAATAAAGATTCATTTGATGCCCGTTATTACAAACAGTTTTGGGCAGGTTGGGATGTGCCCCGTCATTTATGGCATTTCAATCCTGAAAGTATCTCATTGCTTGGCCAGAATTTTCAATTGCAAAAACTTAGTCAATACCCAATGTGGTGGGATGCATTTTATGTTTCTCTTTTGAGCGAGCAATACAAAAAACGTAGTTTAGCCTTACTCCGGGCATTTGTTATGGGTCTTTTATCAAATTTTAAAGCACTTTTTAATTCACAGTATTCCAGTTTGGTTTATGTTTTCAAAAAGAATCTAAATAATTAAATATCAGCACACTATGATTTATTTTATTCGTTTGAAAGATTAATTATCTGTAAATCAATTAAATAAATCAAGTGCTTACTTGGTTTTCATAAAAGACTTTCATTGCAGGCTAATTGAAAGCTTTAGAGCGTGTTTTTGAGTGGAATGAACAGGGGTTCAACTTTAATGAGAAAGTCTTTTAAAAATGCGTTTAAAAGGTCGGTTTTTTCTGTAATTTAGCTTTTGGTGCTGTTTTTGTAACTTCGAACGAATAGTTAAATCTGTATGAGAAAATCTTTTTTGTTCATCAGTTTGATTTTTTTCCTTCTTGTCTCTTTTATCGGTCTTGATTTGTTATTCAAGCAGATGAATGAAGAGCAGGTTTTGACTGATCGTTTACTTAAAAGACTTAAACAGAATGAGTATAATTTGATCAATGGAAAGGATAGAGTTAGTTCCTGGAATGAAATACAGGATAAGGAATTATGTTTTGACTGTTCGAATAAGAGGATGGGGGAACTCGATGAGCTGGAATTATTTATTTATCAGGATACCAGCCTTTTATATTGGTCCACCAACTTGTCACAACCCAAGCTAATTAGAAACACATTCAACGGAGAACATAAATTGGGTTTTGCCAGGCTCTCGGATGGTATATATCAGTATTTGACATTTCCGGTTTTGACGCAGGATAGTACGAGCAGATGGTTTGTTCTCCTGGTGCCAGTTTATAAGGAGTATTCAATTCATAATCAGTTTTTACAACCGCATGTTGCAGGAAATATTTTTGCTGATAATGTTTCAATTTCACTTTTCCTTCAGGAGGAAATTAGTACTAATTTTTCTTTTGAAAATCTGGTTTATCGGATTGACAAATTTTTTGCAATAAGCACTTCCCAGGCGATTATACTATTCGTTTTGTTTCTGGGTATATATTTATTGTTGTTTAATTATATATTTTCAGGCAAGTTTATTGAGAGGATAACGCATAGATCTGGTTTACAGTTTGTAATAGCTGTTTTATTATTGTATATTGGATTTTGGTTTTTTCAATTCGTTTTGTCTGTTAGTTCATTGGCCGAAAGCTCAATTTATAGTTTAAAGAATCTAAATATTTATTCTTCTGAAATCAGTCTTGGTGAAGCTGTTTTCTGGATTATTCAGTTGTTATTGTTCAGCTGGGTTTTGAAGAATTATTTCCCATTTCGGTTAACTAAATCTCCGTTTTTGTTAAGAGTGATTATACTTGTAACGGTTTATATCTTTGTTTTTTATGCCTTCTATTTTCTTGTAAGTCAGTTAATATTTCAATCCAAAATTCCACTTTCATTTCACGAATTTTATGAGCTGAACATTCAAAGTTATCTGTTGCTTCTAATGATCAGCATACTGGCAATGCTTGTATTTTCGGTGCTGATGAATATGGTTTCTTATAGCATTTTTCAATATGAACGGTATTGGATTGCTATTTTGCTTGTTATGATTTTTCTTGCCGGCAAACTGATTCTTGTTCCGGAAAACGGGAATATGGGCTTGATTGCTGATGGTTTTGCCTTGCTTTTTTTTATTGTCCTTTTGGTTAACAGACAATTTGATTTTGAGGTCAGAAAAAATTTCAGGCTTGTTGTCTTTGTTTTATTGTCCATCATCCTTACCTGGTTGTTTTACGCTGAAAATCTTCGTAAATCGAAGAATGAGCAGGAATTGGTTGCGATGCAATTAAATGTTGAATCTGATCCAATGTTTGAGTTTGTTTTTAATAGTGTTTTTAAACAAATTTCCAGCGATACTATTATAAAAGAATTGATCTACAGACACGATTTTGAAGAGCTGGATGCAGATAGCGTTTATCGCTATATACTTGATCATTATACGCATGATTATTTTTCGAAATATAACATCAGTGTTACTTTGTGCGACGACTGGGACGAATTGTTGATACAGCCTGGGGATTATGTTACAAATTGTAATACTTATTTTTCAGAATTGATTGAGCAGAGTGGTTTTGTTTCTGATCAAAATAAACAACTGTATTATATCAAGGATAATCTTATTGGTGCTTATTATTTAGCCAGGATGCCCATATTTCATAACCAATATGGCCAGGCTTATTATATTTTCATGGAGTTTTATTTTAAATATTACCCCGAGGGCTTGGGCTATCCTGAGTTGTTGGTCGAGCAAAATAATAGTTTGGCTTCTTTGTTTTCCACTTATTCTTTTGCCACCTATTCTAATGGAAGACTAGCTTATAAATTTGGGAAGTACTTGTACCCATTAGAGATGGAACAACTTTCAGTTAAGCATTCAAACTTCACCAGCACTCATGGTTTTAGGCATTATTTTCTGGAAATGGCAAATGGTTCCGGCCTCGTTGTGAGTAAATCAGAAAAACGACTGATTGATATTATTGCGCCCTTTTCTTATTTTATTATTGTACTTAGCCTGCTAAGTTTGTTCCACAATAAGAAACTTCTTCAGCACCCACTTTTCTATTTTAGAACTTTGAATTTCAGAAGTAAACTTCAAATATTTAATTTGAGTGCTTTAATTTTTTCATTTCTTATTATTGGTTTTATTTCATCTTATTATATACGTGATATCTATCAACAGAAGTCGGATGATTTTTTATCTGAAAGAACCCAATCTATTTTGATTGAGCTGGAACATAAGCTTCAACAGGAGGACATTAATGCAACGCATCTCAGCGACTATTTACATCAGATTTTGAATAAATTTTCCCAGGTTTTTTTCTCGGATATAAACTTGTATAGCCTTGAAGGTGATTTGCTGGCAAGTTCGCGTCCTGAGATTTTTCAGCGAAAGTTAATTTCCGAAAAGATGAATCCTGATGCCTTCGCTGCGCTGGAAAGTGGAAAATCATTTTTGTTTCTGCATCAGGAGCAGATCGGAAGAGGTTCCTATTATTCCTCTTATGTGCCTTTTCAGGATGCCTCAGGCGAAACTGCAGCCTTTGTCAATTTGCCCTATTTTGCTCGCGAATCAGAGCTGCGAACCGAAATTTCCACTTTTGTGCTCACTTATATGAATATATTTATCTTGCTCAGTGGCATTTCAGCTTTCGTGGTGTTGTATCTTTCAGGAAGACTTACCAAACCCTTGTTGCTGTTGCAATCCAAGATGAAAGCGATTCGATTCGACCAAAAGAATGAACCCATCGAATGGAAGAGTCGCGACGAGATAGGGCAGCTTGTAAACCAATACAATCAGCTGATTGTTGAACTGGAGAAAAGCGTTGAATTATTGGCGCGATCCGAGCGTGAAACTGCCTGGCGCGAAATGGCCCGACAGGTTGCTCACGAGATAAAAAATCCACTCACGCCTATGCGTCTGAGTGTGCAATACCTGAAGCGTTCGTGGGATGATAACGATCCGGAAATTGAACAAAAAATAGAACACACCACAAAAACATTAATTGAGCAGATTGATACTTTGTCGTCCATCGCCTCTGCATTTTCTGATTTTGCACGCATGCCCGTTAACAGGCCTGAGCCTTTTGATCTGACCGATCTTATTAAGCGGACAGCATTGCTTTATAGTGGTAAATCAAATATTGATATCGACATCCGAACCAAAGACGGCTCTGTTTTTATGATTAATGCCGACAAAAAAAATATTGGTCGCGCTTTCGGAAACTTATTCAAAAATGCTGTTCAGGCCATTGGAAGCAAAGGTGATGGTAAGATCAGCATTCAAATTTCGGCCAATGAAACCGAAGTAAAAGTGATTGTGCAGGATAATGGCAAGGGGATGACAACTGAAGAACAGGACAAGCTCTTCACACCTAATTTCACTACCAAGTCAAGTGGAATGGGGCTTGGTCTTTCGATCGTAAATCAGATTGTGGTTTCGGCTGGCGGCTACATCAGTTTTGAATCACAAATAGGCAGAGGCACCAGCTTCACCCTGTTTTTTCCGCTTTGGCAGGAGCCAACTCATAATGCATAAAGCGATTTTTAGTTGCTTTATTGTCGTTATAGCTTATCAAGAATTCGGAATTTGATCAAAGTGTAATGCACCAGAATGAGCAAACGTCCAAAATCAATGATTGTATTGATTGGAAAGGCCTATTCTGGATATTTCAGCAATTTTAATTGTGTGAATACAAGCCGAAGCTGCATTTCATTTGAGGCGGATAAGCTCCCTGCTCAAATTTCCTTGTTCATAGTGTTAAGAATTGAGTTTTTTTAATCAAATGAACCTATTCACAACGCATAGTAATTCGGTTTTTTACAGTTTTTTATTTTCCTGGCCAAATATATTAATGTTGGTTTTGAAATTAAAAAGAAGACTTTTATTTAAAGAATTTTTGGAAATCATTTTTGGCAGCATAAAACCAACAAGATTGGCCAAAAATTTTTAATAGCCTGAAGATTCTTGAATTTCAGATGCTGTTAAAATTTATTCAGCGTCAATGATGCTAAACCACTTATAAATTATTGTAATCTGTTGCTATAATTTCTCAAATTTAAAATATTTGCTTGCATGACCAGATAAGCTAACTTTGCTTCTCATAATGGCAACAAACCCAATAAAGAGCCTGGCAGGGCAAACGGCAGTGTATGGTATGGGAACGATCATCCCACGCCTGCTCAATTATATGTTGGTGCCATTTTATACCCGCGTCCTCTCTGATGAGCATTACGGACAGATGACAGAGCTATATGCTTATGTTGCTTTTTTTCTGGTTTTGCTTACCTATGGCATGGAAACAGCATTTTTCAGATTTGCCCAAAAAGCTGATACCAACAGGGTTTTTAATGCGGCTTTGTCGGCCATACTCACTACTTCAGCTATATTTATTGCGTTGCTGTTTTTCTTTTATGAACCAGTAGCCGGTTTGATTCAATATGCCGGTAATTCGGAATACATCGTTTTTGTTGGACTGATTGTTGCTTTAGATGCGATCACGGCCATTCCTTTTGCCTTGCTTCGCAAACAGAATAAAGCCCGTCGCTTTGCCACCATCCGTATTTTGAACGTGAGTTTGAATATCGGATTGAATGTGCTTTTTATAGTGCTTATTCCGGAGTGGGCCATGCAGTTTGCAACTGAGATTTTTGGAAATAATGCCAGTTTATTGCTTTGGGTTTTTGTGGCAAATTTGATTGCCAGTTTGTTGAGCTTGGTGCTATTATGGCCTCAGCTGAAACGGTTTTCGTTTAGCTGGGACAACAGCCTTCTCAAACCCATGCTTGGCTATGCTTTACCTGTGTTGATTGTGGGTTTGGCGGGGATGGTGAATGAAGTAATTGATAAAATCCTGCTAAAATATTTATTGCCCGATCGGGAAACGGCGATGGCTCAGTTGGGTATTTATGGGGCCAACTACAAGCTGGGTGTATTGATGACGCTCTTTATCCAGATGTTTCGTTTTGCAGCAGAGCCATTCTTTTTTGCAGAGGCAGAAAAAAAAGACAGCCCCGAATTGTTTGCCCGCGTACTTAACTATTTTGTCATCAGTGGATTATTGATTTTCCTTGGTATCACCTTGTTTATTGATGTGTTTCAATATTTTCTGGGGCCAGAGTTTAGGGCTGGACTAAATATTGTGCCGATTGTATTGATTGCCAATCTTTTTTATGGGGTATTCTTTAATTTGTCGGTCTGGTACAAACTCACCGATCGTACACGAAATGGCGCAGTAATAGCACTTATCGGAGCTTCCATCACCTTGTTTGCCAATATTCTTCTGATTCCGGTTCTGGGTTATACCGGAGCTGCATGGGCACATCTGGCTTGTTATTCTGCGATGATGATCATTTCTTATTTCTGGGGCAAAAAGGTTTATCCAGTTCCATACAAAGTGAAACGATTCCTTTTGTACCTCATTTTAGCACTTGGTCTTTATTTTATCTCCGTTGCCATACATCCCGACAAATTGCTTATTCGTTTGTTGTTCAACGCGCTGCTCCTGGCAGTTTTTGTAGCAGTAGCTGTTTTATCTGAGTATAAAGGCTTTCGTGCTGCGCAGAGAATTTCCTGATTTTTACTTTTTTAACGGAAGCCGTCGCCTGAATAATCCTTATTTTTGCGGCTGCCCAACAAAAGCTTAAACATTTTTATGGAAATACAAATTGTAAATCACTCCAAACATCCTTTGCCGGCATACGAAACCGAAGCCTCTGCCGGAATGGACTTAAGAGCCAATCTGGACGAGCCCATTACCCTGGCGTCTCTGCAACGAGCCCTGATACCGACTGGATTATTCATTGAATTGCCAGTTGGTTTTGAAGCCCAAATCAGACCCCGAAGCGGCTTGGCCATCAAGCATGGACTTACCTTATTAAACACTCCCGGAACGATTGATGCAGATTATCGTGGCGAGATAAAAGTTATTTTAGTCAACCTTTCCGATCTGCCATTTATGATCAACGATGGCGAACGCATTGCACAAATGGTGATCGCACAACACGAAACCGCGCAATGGAAAGTGGTTGATAAACTCAATGAGACCAGTCGGGGAGGCGGCGGTTTCGGACATACAGGAAAATAAAACACACTCAAACAACTAGAGAAATTATGAATATTATCATCCCAATGGCCGGCATGGGAAAACGCATGAGGCCGCATACACTCACAACTCCCAAGCCCATGATTCCGATTGCCGGTAAGCCAATCGTTCAGCGTCTTGTTGAAGATATTGCACGTGTGGTAGATGAAAAAATTGAACAAATTGCATTTGTAATCGGTGATTTTGGTAAGAAAACAGAATCAGAATTAATCAAAATAGCCGAATCGGTTGGAGCCAAAGGAAGCATCCATTATCAGCTGGAGGCACTGGGTACTGCACATGCTATTTTGCGCGCCAGCGAAGCACTTCAGGGCAAGGTGGTTGTAGCCTACGCTGATACGCTTTTTAAAGCTGATTTTAAGCTGGATAGTAATAAAGACGGCATTATCTGGGTGAATCGGGTTGAGAATCCTGAACAGTTTGGCGTAGTAAAATTAAATTCGGATCAAAGCATCGAAGGTTTTTATGAAAAACCTGCCGAATTTGTTTCTGATCTGGCAATTATCGGCATTTATTATTTTAAAGATGGGGCTTATTTACGTGAGCAACTACAATATCTGCTGGATCAAAAAATTACCACCGGTGGTGAATATGGCATAACCGACGGGCTTCAAAACATGATGAAAGCAGGCATGGCTTTTCACACCGAAACAGTTACTGAATGGCTCGATTGTGGCAACAAGGATGCAATGGTGGCAACCAATCAGCGGGTGCTTGAGTTGGTGGCCGAAAGCGAAAAACTCATCCATGATAATGCCGATCTGGACGAAGCCATCATCATCGAACCCTGTTTTATTGGCGAAGGTGCTGTGATTCAAGATGCCGTAGTAGGGCCTCATGTTTCCGTGGGGGCACATACTGTTGTTAAAAATTCTGTGATCCGTAACAGTATAGTTCAGCAGCATAGCTATATCGAAAATCAAATCATCGAAAACAGCATGATTGGCAGTCATACCAGCCTTAAAGCATTGGCAAGGAATTTGAGTGTTGGCGATTACAATCAAATTGAAGATTAAACCGATCGAATATGTCATTACAAAATCGCCTTATTGTTATACTTTTCAGTCTTGTTTGGCTAGCCGGAACATCTTTGTTTGCACAGGAAATAAACTCCGATTCGCTGGCAGGTATGGTATCAGAACGAAAAAACGCCATACTATTTGCTAATGGTTTAAGGGCCAGATTAGCAGGCGATTATAATAAAGCACATAGCTTATTTGAGCAAGCACTTCAGGCTGATTCAACTGACCCTGCCAGCATGTACGAGCTCAGTGAGATTTATGCCCGAGAATCAAACTACGAAAGTGCCCTCCAATTGATGGAAAAAGCTGTGAATCTTGACGAGCAAAACAGCTGGTACAAAATGAGATTAGCGCAGATATACAAGGTATTGGGCGATTATGAGGCTTATGCCAATATTTATCGTGAGCTGCTAAAAATGGATCCCAACAATACCGATTATTATGGTGAGCTTTCGTCCGCTTTATTATTGCTCGAGCGGTATGATGATGCCCTTACGGTATTTGATCAGATTGAGAGACAAATAGGTGTAAATGAAGTGCTTAGTTTGCAGAAACAGCAGATTTATCTGTTGCAGGGAAAAAACAAGAAAGCCATTGAAGAGATAGAAAAACTGGCTACGACTTATCCTTTTGAAGTGCGTTATCAGGCTATGTTGGCTGAGTTGTATCTCAAAAATAAAGACCGTAAAAAAGCCCTCGAGACATACGAAAAAATAAAAAAACTTGACCCGGACGATCCCTATGTGCATGTATCACTTTTTGAGTTTCATCTCGACGACAAAAAGTACGATCAGGCCTTTGAAGAACTTTTGCTCGCTCTTGGAAATCCGTCACTCGACATAAAAACCAAGATGCAGATTGTCCCTTATTGGGGTCGGTTGGATTTGCCTTCGGAAACCCTGCTTAATCAAGCTTTTCAGATTGGTCAAACCCTGGCGAAAACTCATCCTGACGAAGGTTATGGTTATCTTTTGCTGGCCGAAGTATATCAGGACAGGGAAGACTTTCAAAATGCTGCTGTGAACTATCAAAATAGTCTGGCGATCGATTCCGGATTTTACAGGCCATGGGAAGGATTGATGTTTGCTCAGCTCAAAATGAAAAACTTCCCGCAATTGATTCAAACAGCCGAAAAAGCACTCCGGCTCTTTCCGGAGCAGCCTTTACCTTATCTGTTTGCGGCTTTTGGTTATTTCGATCAAAAGAATTATGAAAAAGCCAGGCAACTGCTCGAAACAGGACGTAAGCTGGTTTTTGGCAATGACGCCCTGCTGGCCGAGTTTTACAATTATCTGGCCGAAGCCAATCATGAACTTGGCAATGATCAGGAGTCTTTTAAATATTATGATAAAACCCTCGAAATCAATCCCGAAAATTCAGTTGCTTTGAATAATTATGCCTATCATTTGGCGGTACGCAATGAACAACTCGACAAAGCCTTGAAGATGGCTTCAAAAGCCGTTAATCTCGATCCTGCAAATGCTTCTAACCTAGATACGTATGCCTGGGTTTTCTTTAAAATGGGTGAATATGAAGATGCGCTTTATTGGATTAAAAAAACGCTGAAACAGGATGAAAAGCCCGGTGGAGAGGTGTTAGAACATTATGGTGACATATTATTCAAAATGGGAGAAACAGAAAAAGCTGTTAAACAATGGCAAAAAGCCAAAGAAGCTGGTGGAGCAAGTGAGCAGATTGAGCTGAAAATTGAGAAGAAACAACTGTATGAGTAGATTTAGATTTCCGGTATTCCTGAGTATAATTTTGGTGGTTACACTTTTTGCATTGCAGGGATGTAAAACTAAGAGGGCGATGATCAAAAAGCCACTCAAAGAACAAGGAGAGTCTTTTTTGTTAGAGAAAATGGCAGCAAGCGAATTGAATTTCAACTGGTTTAGTGCGCGTTGTGCTGTTACGGTGATTTCTGATAAAAAGACAAAAACGGATTTTCGCGGACAGCTACGCATTCAAAAAGACAGTGTTATCTGGATGTCGCTCTCACCGGCATTAGGAATCGAGGTGGCACGCCTGATGATTACCCAGGATTCAATCTGGTTTATCAATCGAATCGAAAAAAATTATTTTAAAGGGGATTACGATTTTATCAACAGTTTTTTTCAAACCACTATAGATTTCGATATACTTCAGGCACTGCTTGTAGGTAATGATATGACTCATTATGAGGATGATAATTTCAGAGCCGGTATTGATGCGATGGATTACAGACTGTCGGCTACGCAAAGGTCGAAAAAGAAAAAGATGCTTCAGGAGGAAGAAGTACCCAATATTTTAGTTCAGAATATCTGGCTCAATCCGGATCATTATAAGATTACAAAAGTAAATCTGAAAGAGTTTGGAGAAGAAAACAAACAGCTGGAGGTGAAGTATAGCAGATTTGGAGCCGTGCAGGATCAGCTGGTGCCAGGCTTGCTCGAAATGCTGCTTCAGGCCGACCGAAAGCTGCAGATCAAATTGCAATACAACAACATTTCAACAGACGAAGCTTTGAAGTTTCCTTTCAGCATCCCTTCCAAATACACTAAAATGCCTTAATTTTATCCGCTATGAAAGCATCTTTCAGGTGTTTGTTTTTGTTTTTTTTGCTGAATATTAGCGGATTCAGTGGTAGTTTTTTATTTGCCCAGCAAAATGTAAAAGAACTCGAAGCTGATAAACAACGGATCGAACAGGAAATTGCCTACACCAATAAGCTGCTCGAAGAAACCACCCAAAACAAAGAACTTACTTTTGAACAATTGTTGGTGTTGCGTTCCAGAATCAGTAAACGGGCTAATTTGCTGGCAACCATCCAGAAACAACTTTTATATGTGGAATCGCAGATTAGCCGAAGCTCACGCGAAATAGAGCGACTCGAAAAAGAACGTAAAGCCCTTCGTAAGGAATATGCCCGCATGATAGAAATTGCCTATCAAAACCGCGGAAGCTACAATAAACTAATTTTCTTATTTTCTGCTGAAGATTTTAACCAGGCCTTTCAACGCTTGAAATACCTGCAACAATATGCCGCTTTCAGGAGGAGTCAAATCAAAAAGATTGAAGAAACCAACGAAAAAATCAAAGCAGAACTAAAGCTTCTTGATCAGGAACAACAAAAACAGAAAGCACTGCTCGATGAAGAACGGCGCGAACAAATCGTTTTGCAAACAGAGCAGCAGCATGTAGATCAGAGCGTGAAAACACTCGCGCAAAAAGAAAAGCAATTACGCAAAACCATTCAGCAAAAAGAAAAAGAAGCACAACAATTGCAGCGCAACATCGAGCGTATCATTGCCGAAGAAGTGCGCAGTGCCAGCGAATCGAAAACCGAAAAGGTTCCGCGTGAAGACCGCCTGATGGAGCTCACTCCCGAAGAACTTACTTTATCCAATGCTTTTGCTGCCAACAAAGGCAAGCTGCCCTGGCCCACCGAGCGTGGCATTATTGCTTCGCACTACGGCACACATGCGCATCCGGTACTTAAAAAAGTTACCATCAAAAATAATGGCATTGATATTGCCACCCAAAAAGGAGCTCAGGCACGGGCAGTTTTTGATGGAGTTGTTGTGAGTACCAATACCATAACCGCCAGCAATATAGCCGTGATTATCAGGCATGGTGACTATTTTACGGTTTATACCAATCTGGATGAAGTATTTGTAAAGCGCAGCGACAAAGTGAAAACCAAAGACCTGATAGGCCGCATCCACACCGACAAGAGCTCTGGAAAAACTATGGTACATTTCGAGCTCTGGAAAGGTCGTCAAATTGTTGATCCGGCAATTTGGCTGGCGAGGTAATCCGAATTTACCGAAATCCTTCTGGTTTTTTCAACACAAAGGTTCTGGAAATGTTAAAACCAAAAAAGATATCGCCTTTTCCCCATTCACCGGCAGTTTCAGTGATATAAGCCCGTTCGAACATCGCCTGGGTATTCGAGAAATTAATTGAAAAACATGTCCTCCGGTTTCGATATCAAAACCAAACGAAAGCGCATTGGTGCGATCCAGGGTGGTTTGATCATCGGGATAATAAAAGTATTCGGCATTGAACGAAACGCGTTGGCTAAGCTTCACCCTGCCACCCATTCCAAGTGCAAAAGAGGTGTTTTTGTCAGTTTGAGTGGGAACCTGATTCTTGTGAATCATTGTGGGAGTTAACTGCAAAGTAAGTACACTGCTGAATTTGTGTGCAATCAAAAGCTGGTTCACAAACGACATTCTCGAACTAAAATAGTTTTTCCTTTCCGGAAACTGCCACCTGAGACTGTTTAAAGCCAATGCTCCCACATAGGAAACGCTGACAGGCATCTTTTTTTCTCCTGTGCTCTGTCTTAAAAGTTTGGCTTTTGCAAAACCATCATAGGTCTTTTGCCAGCTACTGCGGCCTATACCAATAGCAAGCCAGTCGTTGATTCCGTATTCAAGGCCTAATCTGATGGTTGCCTGATCCAGACCGAACAGCTCATAAGCCCCAAGTTTGAGTGCTCCAAAATTATGCTGAATCATAAAGATCAGATTACCTGATGCCGGATTTTCGACTGATTGACCATAAACCGCCCTGCCCGCCTTAAAGCTGGCATAAGCATATTCTGTTGTCGGCTCATCGGTTGCAAACAGATCAAAGAGTTCATCCTGTGCCTGAACCCTAAAGCTCAGTAACAGGATCATTGAGATTGTGTATAGGATTTTCATTTGTTTTTGAGGTTAATTA
>DJWN01000009.1:0-6312 GCA_002440975.1 Bacteroidales bacterium UBA6229 | reverse complement strand
CCCAATAAGCGGCCATTAACAGCTGCATCAGAAATATGGGCATGACTCTCCAGGAGCAAACCACTTGATGCTCCCGCACCTGCATGACAACTTAAACAATTGTTGTTGATGATGGGAAAAAATATCCTCGCTAAAACTGATGTTTTCTGTTTGGCAGTTGTTTCCTGTCTCCGGATATAACTCTTCTTCGTTGTCTTTGTAGCAGGAAGTGAGCCCGAAGACAAGCAGGAAAAACATCAATAAGCGTGTTCTGTTGAGTTTAATTATTTGGTGTTCCATCTGATATCCATTTTTCAAATTGAGTGATAATACATTGATTAAGCTGTGCTCCGTTTTGAGACATAGCACTATAGCCGTTTAGGTGTTTGATTGCACCCAATAGCCGGCTCGATGCCGCAACTTCTGCAATTTGGCTATGATCAGTTAATTGTACTCCTCCTGATTGAACCGAGCCTGAATGGCAGCCCAGACAGGTATTTTGAATTACCGGAAAGATGTGTGCGCCAAAGGTGATATTCAGGGTATCGCATTGACTGTTCTCGCAGTTGTTGTCAAGCACTCCCTGTAAAATCCAACGTTCTATCCTGGCAATTTGCTCCGCATTAAGTGGCTGGTTTGGTGGAGGTGGCATGCGATCGTCAGGGTCTGATTCGGTCATTATTTCATATAGATCACTGCCTTCGGGATTGCCAGGCCTTACATCAGCCGTTTGCATGATGGAAGCGTAATCGATCAGAATTACGCCATCCTCGGCGGTTCCCGGATTATGACATCCTGCTACCCCACACGAACTCATTAGTAAAGGCAATATCTCATTCTGAAAATATACCGTATCCGGATCGCATTCCTGGCCAATATCCGGATCGGTGAAGGTCGTATCGCTGATTCATTTGGCCAGGGTGTTGATGTCGCAATCGCTTAACTTAGGAAGACCATCAGGCATCGGCGTAAACCCTGGTTCATGTTTGATAGCTCCCATCAGACTTCCGTTTTGTGCCACAAAAGCAAGCTGTTCATAGTTGCTTAAATCCAATCCGCCAGAAGGCACTGTGCCTGCATGACAGGAATAGCAATTATTTTGAAGGATAGGAATTACAGAAGCGGTATAGGTAACCATAGCAGTGTCACATTCATCAGCCGGAGGTTTGGGATTGGCTGTGTCGTCGGGTTCGTGTTTGAACGTAAGGGTAAAAAGCGGTACAACCAACACAATGAGCCAATTGAATTTTGAATTTTTCACAAAATATTGTTTTTAAAACTTTGCTGGCGAAAATAAAGTATATTAATATTCCTGCGCTGTTTATCTTGCTGAATGAGAAAAATTGCATCCCGAACAGGAAAAATCTATTATGAAAATGAGTTCTGATTGGATCCATTAAGAGCTATCTCTGGCGTATTTGTAAACAGTAAATCATAAAGATACATATCACATTACTAAAAAAAGCTAAAATCCGTTGGTAATCAATATAGTTAACAAGAAATAGTTAAATAATACCAGATAACAATCTTTCAAATTAATTTTTGTTTAGCCCACAGCACTAATAAAACTGAAAATCTGTTGCTTATAGACGTATTGAATGTTATATTTGTAGGGATTATCAGGGTGTTATTTTAAGGATCAAAAACCAAATTTTAATAAAATGGCAAAGGTTTTAGTGTTGGGAGCCGGTATCTCAGGTCACACAGCAGCTGCGTTCTTGCGCAAAAAGCTCTCCAAAAAGCATCAGGTCATTGTTGTTTCACCGGCTAGTTATTACCAATGGATTCCGTCTAATATTTGGGTGGGGGTAGGACGGATGACAGTAGATCAGGTTCGGTTTAAGCTGGCTCCACGTTACAAACGCGTTGGAATCGAATTTCATCAGGCACTTGCTGTAAGCATTCACCCCGAGGGGGAATCAGCATCCTCGCAAGCTTTCGTAAAAGCTGTTTACACCCTGCCCGAACGTAAGGGAGAAGAAATTAAGCTGGAATATGACTATCTGGTGAATGCAACCGGCCCAAAACTCAATTTTGAAGCAACGGACGGTTTGGGTCCCGAAAAAAACACGGTTTCGGTTTGCTCTTTTGATCATGCGGCTCATGCCTGGGAGAAATTGCAATTAGCCATAGCGAAAATGCATAATGGACAAAAGCAACGTTTTGTAATTGGTACAGGACATCCGATGGCAACTTGTCAGGGTGCCGCGTTTGAATACATCCTGAATGTGGCTTATGAGATCAGAAAGCGTAAACTAAGTCATTTAGCTGATTTGGTTTGGCTTACCAACGAATATGAATTAGGCGATTTTGGTATGGGGGGTGCGCATATCAAAAGAGGGGGTTATATTACTTCAACACGTGTTTTTGCAGAGAGCTTTCTACGCGAAAACAATATTCACTGGATCAAGCGTGCCGGCGTAAAAAAAGTGGAGCCCGGACTGATTCATTATGAAACACTGGATGGTGATAATCATACGCTAGAATTTGACTTTTCTATGCTCATTCCCGGGTTTGCGGGAGTTGGACTTAAAGCTTTTAATAAAAACGGAGTTGATATCAGTTCCACGCTTTTTGCTCCTAACGGCCTGATGAAAGTGGATGCAGATTACACTGCCAAACCTTATGAAGAGTGGAGCGTGAATGACTGGCCCGAAACTTATCGCAACAAAGATTATCCCAATATTTTTGCGCCTGGTATTGCCTTTGCACCACCTCACGGGATTTCTAAACCGATGATTAGCAAAAACGGCACCAATATTTTTCCTGCCCCGCCACGCACTGGAATGCCTTCGGGCGTAATGGGAAAGATTACAGCACTGAATATCATCAACCTGATTAAGAAAGGCGAACATGAGCTTAAACACCGTGCCAGCATGGGGCGGATGGGTGCTGCCTGCATCATATCAGCCGGATATGGCATGACGAAAGGTGCCGCGGCTACCATGACAGTTTTCCCGATTGTGCCTGATTTTGAAAAATTTCCGGATTATGGCCGCGATATCAGCTATACCAAGGGCGAAGCCGGTTTAGCCGGACACTGGCTTAAATGGTTTATGCATTATATGTTTTTGCACAAAGCCAAAGGCTACCCATTTTGGTATTTGCTTCCTGAGTGAAATTAGTATTCAATAAAAATCAATTATCATGAAAAATCGACCTGTAATACCTTATAGTGAAGAGTTTTATCCGCCTCTGCCCACCAAAGGAACGATGTTTTGGCGTAAGTTTGTGCCCTGGCAATTAATACGGTTCTTTGTGCTTAACATAAAGATTTTAAGAATCGTAGTTGGTGGGCATTCCTGATCGAATGATGGTTTTCAATCGGTTGAAAATTTTGTTAGTCAAGCAAAATTTATTCTGTAAAAAAATAGTAGGTTGCATTCAAAAAATAGTAAGGTCTATTCAATTAGTTCAATTCTGAAATTAATTCCAAATGTTGGAGAATGGTCTATAAATTGGATAATTATAAATTTCATAAAAATTTTAACACATTAATAAACAGCTAATTAAATAATTGGCATAACACTTGTTTTAATTGTATTATCAATAAATAGAAAAATGAAAGCACTAAAAATTTTTACAATTGTATTACTCAGCACACTGGTGTTTGCTGCCTGTAATAGAAATAATAATATCAATGATCCAGGTGAAGATCCGGTGATCGAATCAGTAAATGATTTAGTTGTTCCTCCTGATTTCGATTGGAAGACACAGCAAACCATCGATGTGGTTGTAAGTCTTCCGCAAACCGGTGAGCTAAAGCCGCTTTTGATTACCAATCGCGATGGTTCAAAGCGTTATTTCCGCGGTTTCCCCGAAGATGGTTCCAGAACCCTGAGAACAAAGATCACATTGCCGGCTTATGAATACGAGCTCAGGCTGATTTACAGCGGGACTAACGGACCCAATATGGCCTTCATCAGCAACGGCCAAATGTACTACGACTTTGCATCCAGCCAAAAATCCTTGGCTGTTGTTGGTTGTGATCTCAGCAATTTCACCACCTATTCAAAAGGTGGCTGGGGGCAAAAGGCTGCCGGAAATAATGTGGGCGTTCTTCGCGATCAGTATTTTGATCAGGTTTATTCGGATGGTCTTGTAGTTGGTGATCCTGATAATTACACCATTACTTTTGATAATGCAAGTGATGTGGAAGAGTATTTGCCTGGTGGTGGTAGTCCGACAGTCTTAAATCGAAGTTGGAGTAATCCCAGGAAATGGATTAGATTGGGTAATATGGCCGATCAAATCATCGCTGCCCGATTGAATCGTGATTACAATGCAGCTGGTTTCCTTGGGGTGAACCCTGCTTATGAGCTGGGTGAACTCGTCTTCATTGATGGCCCGTTTGCTAATATGAGCGTCAATGACTTCTTAGCAATGGCCGAAATTGCACTTGGTGGTGGTGGATTAAATGGTTATTCTGTGAATGATTATGCCAGTACAGCAGAAAACATTATTAACAGCTTTCACGAAGGAAATAACCACGGAATCCTCACTTGCCCTGCCGATCCTGTGCTCGAAGATCCTTTTATTGAGCTCACGGCATCCTGCATTGATGGCGATGTGGTTTTCACGCTCACCAATACTGGCGATGGTGCGATGACTTCTGCATTTTCTGGTTCACTTTACATGAATGACAATGAAATTGAAAGCTTCACTTACCAGTTGGAGGTAAACGAATCTTATGTAATCATGGCTTCAGGTTTTAACACAGATGTTTTTGAAATTTCAGTTGAAACACCTCAGAATGAAGCGCTTGAAGAAACACTTGCTGGTTGTGGTGCAGAGGAAGAAGAGGAAGAAACTACCGAACAGCTGGGTGGCACATTGGCTTATGAAGACCTCTGGCCAGGAAAAGGTGATTACGATTTCAACGATCTCGTGATTGACTATAATTTTGATATCGTAAAGAACAATCAGGAAGTTGTACAATCTATCACTGCAACATTTGTTGTAAAAGCTTTCGGTGCCTCTTATCATAACGGGTTTGGATTCACATTCCCAACCCTTAGCCCTGCAGATATAGTTTCGGTAAGCGGCTATGATGTGGTAAACACGGCTGTGTTTGATATTGCAGGCAATGGCCTCGAAAACGGGCAAAGCAAAGCGACCATAATTGTTTTTGACGATGCCCGCCGCGTGATGCCTCAAACTACTGGTGGTATTGGTGTGAACACCCAACTTGGATACGACTATATTGAACCGGTTACAATAAGTCTGGAGATTATTTTTGCCTCCAATGCCATTACCTACAGCCAACTCAATATTGGATCCTTTAATCCTTTCCTTATTGTAAATACCGAAATTAACGGTGTTCCTGGTGATCGCGGCCTCGAAGTGCATTTACCAAATTACGAACCATCTGATTTATTCGACTCAAGCTATTTTGGTCAGATGGAAGATGCTTCAAATCCGGCGCAAGGAAAATACTTTGTTACAGAAAACAATTTGCCCTGGGCAATTAATATTGCAGAGCCTTTTGATTGGGTGATTGAATTTCAGGATATTACAGGTGCCTATCATGTGTTTGCCGAATGGGCCCAGAGTGGCGGGATTAACTACCCTGACTGGTATCAGAATAATACCGGCTATCGCAATAATAACCTTATTTATCTGATGCAGATCGGTAACTAACAACAAACAAGTCAGCTTTCATAATTTATTGGTTGGCAAAGCCATCTCCCGTTTTGGGGATGGTTTTTGCGTTAATAATTTCAGGATAAGTCCTTCTTTTTCCTGTTTTGTGCACGACATCAACGCTTCAAAATATCAGTATTGAAAATCAGTATTTTATGAATTATTTTTCGCGATTTTGGGTGACCCGCTGTACTTTTGCACTATGTTTATTCGCAAAAAAAGGAATAAGAGTGGTAGTGTAAGCATTTAGATTCTAAGCAAAATTGGAAGGAGAAATAAGCTAATAAAAACGGTTGGTTGTACTAAAACTTATCGTGAAGAGGAGCTTCTTATCTTGTTGGCAAATACAGAAGTTGAGAGACTTAGTGGATCAATTTCATTGTTTACTGAGCCGGATGATTTAGTGGTTGAGAATTTTGTAAATAGTATTGCAAACGACCATTTACAAATCGTTGGTACCGAATTAATTCTGGGCAAAATTTATCAAAAAATCGGCTTTCCTGACAGTGGGTGCCCCAATTATTTTAAGAATCTGGTTCTGTGTAGATTAGTTTATCCGGGTAGTAAACTAAAAACAATAGATTATTTTAAGCGGCACTTAGTGCTTGTTTAAACTTTTAACATTAGTCACCAATCGGGAAATATATCAGATGAGATATTTTATTCTCTAATTGTATTTATACTACCTAA
>DJWN01000076.1 GCA_002440975.1 Bacteroidales bacterium UBA6229 | reverse complement strand
AACAAATCGCTTTCTGATCGAAGGTCACCGCGAAATTGAACGGGCTGTAGCCAATGGGATTAAAATTGAAACATTATTTCATTGCCCTGATTTATGTCCAAAGCTTCCTGAATGGACTGTTTATGAACATGTTGCAGTAAGCAGGGAAGTATTCGAAAAAATTGCCTACCGGGGCGATAGCGATGGTTTGCTGGCCCTTGCCATCACTCCTCAGAACAGCCTCGAGAATCTCCAACTCTCTCAAAATCCTTTGCTTATCATACTCGAAGCGGTTGAAAAACCCGGTAACTTGGGAGCCATTCTGCGAACTGCCGATGCTGCCGGCATTGATGCCCTGCTGGTATGCGATCCACTTACCGACATCTACAATCCAAACACCATACGTTCCAGCCTGGGATGTGTTTTTAGTGTGCCGGTAGTAGCCTGCAACAGCACCGATGCCATCAAATGGCTAAAAGCAAATTCGATCAAGATTTTTGCCACGTATCTGGAAGCATCCATCAATTATCTCGATGCAGATTTTAGCGGACGCACAGCTATCGTGATGGGAACAGAAGCCACAGGATTATCCTCGCAATGGGTGAATGCTGCCAATCAAAATCTTATCATCCCGATGCGTGGAATAGCTGATTCGTTGAATGTTTCGGTTAGTACGGCCATTGTGCTTTTTGAGGCACTGAGGCAAAGACGGAAATGATCGCACAATTAGTGATTCTCAGCATTAGTTTCAGCTTATTCAGATCTTTTCAGGCAAAAGGCAGATCATATCAATATGGTCAGAGGTTTGATGCAACCGGCGGAGGTATTCATTGAGCTTTTCTGCATAATCTAATCTAAAATCTTCATGGAGCTTTTTTGTTACAAGGGTTATCAGGCGTTTCACCAGCAAGCCCACTTTGTAATCGAATTGTGTGAAACAGGTTCCAAGTGAGTTTTCGGGCATCGAGAAAGGCACCTCCAACACATACATCAACAATTCTGCCTCATGAATCTTATTGCCGGAAACCTTGGTGAATTCGTTAACTCTTTTTATGCAAGCCGACAGCATATTTGCCATTCGCAACTGCTCAGAGAAACCCTTGTATCCTTTCCAAAAAAGATAGTCCAGATCAGCTTTTGCAGCGTTAAATAAATCTGTTTCTCCTGTTTCCTTATCAAGATAGTTGGCCAACACAAAATCATAAACCATTTTCTCTTTCGAAGCAAGCTTTGTAACAATCTCTCTAAGCGTAGCAACATCCAATGCTTTTATCTGTTCTTTTGTAGTTTTATCCAAACGTGGCATAATTATGATTTTAGTTTTTCTTTTATAACTTTCCTGTAAATGTACAAATAAACCATAAGGCTTATAAAGCCGGGCTACAAGTTCAATAGCCATCGTAAGGGCCTTCTCCCTTCAAAATTTTATCCTTGTATTTTTCAATCCGGGCCAAACGTGTTTTGGTTTGTTTTGCCTGCGAAAAATAAAGCGCATATCCCCGTTGCCGGCCTGGTGTAAGTGAATAGAATGCTTTCTTCAGCAGAGTATCCGACTCAAAAGTCTGCAACAACTCATCAGGAATAGAAATAGGTTTATCAGCGACCTCAATCCTTAAACCAGCATGCTCAATTGCGATAGCTTGTTTTATAAAGTCATGAAGATCATCCTCATGTGCAACAATTTGTGAAATACTTGTAAATTTCATCAATCGTGCAAATCTTGAATTCTCGCCAGGTTTTTCAAGCCTGTTCTTTTCGTCCCTGATTAAAGCCCCCTTAAAAAACCAATCACCGCAAAATGTTTTAGAGCACTGATATTCAATACATTCTTTCCATTCAACGTATAGCAGGGCACACCCCACTTCCGCTCTTCAACCAGGCCGCTTTTCAAAACAAGATCACGCAACAAATACAGTTCAGCTGTCCAGTTGTGCACTTTACATTGTGACGTACCACCCAGCTCACAACGCATACATCCATTCACAAAATATTGATCTACAAGTGGATTCATTCTTAAAAACGATTTTTCTTCTGTCCAATAAGAAATACGCAAAATCAAAATTAAAACTTCAAGGAATATTTCAAAAATCAAAAGCCGATTTCGAAGTCATTTAACAAAACATTAGCATTTCCTGCTCCATTTTGTGTTTAAATTAAATGCAAACGTTTGAATTGCCTCATTTATCTCAAATCCTTTAAGTAACTAATTGATATACTGATCTATAAAATTTCGCAATTTCCTCTTCAATATCATTAATATAATCCATAACATATTGAATATCATTTTATTGATTATTCAGTAAATTTCCACTCACCGAATAAGACGGGTCATCACTTTGCAAAATCAATCTTTTGTTATCTTTGTAGCTTCAAAAGAGAATTGCCTATTAGAATTCCCTTACAAAACTGATTGTAAATTATTAACAATCAAGAGTATAAATGCTTTGAGTATTCACTAACACCTTAAACATTGGAAACTAAAATCACTGAAATTAACGGTTTGCAGCTGTATCACAGTTTCATGGCCGGTGCTCAGCGAATTTTTGAAAACCAGAAACTGCTCAACAAAATCAACGTATTTCCGGTAGCAGATGCCGATACAGGCACCAATCTGGCCTCCACCATGAGAAGTATAGTTAATACGGCTCAACCCCACCCTAACCTCAAAACTACAGCAGTTGCGCTTGCAGATGCGGCTTTGGTGGGGGCACGGGGTAATTCAGGAATTATTTTCGCTCAGTTTCTTTACGGTTTCAGCAACGAAATCCGTGAAGAAGAAACCCTTACCGTTAGTGCATTTGCGGAGTATATGAAAAGTGCTGTTCGCTATGCCTACGAGGCTATTGCCAATCCCGTGGAGGGCACGATGATTTCGGTTATCAAGGACTGGGCAGAGTACATTTATCTGCTGAAGGACAAATTTGATGATTTTCTGAAGCTATTGCTCGACGGGTTGAAAAAGGCCATGGAATCACTCAAAATGACAACCGAAAATCTGGCCATCCTAGCCAAACGTAATGTGGTGGATGCTGGTGCCAAAGGTTTTGTCGTATTCCTGGAAGGCATGTTTGATTACTTCAAAAACGGACAGATTGCCGTTAGTTTCGAAAATCAAAAAATTGAGATAGCGGAGGCTATGGATGCGATCGACCACGAAGAGATAAACTTTCGCTATTGCACCGAAGCCATGATTACCGGAACTAACATGAAACGCAGTGATTTTAATGCAATCATGGAATCTTATGGCGATTCGATGGTTGTAGCCGGATCCGACAAAAAAATGCGTATTCATATCCATACGGACGAACCCTGGAAACTCTTTCAGGATATTGCTCCTTTGGGAACCATCACCTATAAAAAGGTAGATGATATGGTGCTGCAAAATGATCTGGCAAGCAATCGGAAGTTCAACATCGGTCTGATCACCGACTCCACCTGCGACCTGCCGATGGAGCTCATCGAAAAATACCAGATTCAGGTGATCCCGTTGACTGTTCATTTTGGCCAGGATTTTTATCTGGACAGGTTAACCATTCAGCCTCAGCAGTTTTTTGATAAATTGCGCAAATCTGATGTCTATCCTACCACAGCACAACCTGCCATCAGCGAATTTTTGAATCGTTATAATTATCTGGCCACACATTATCAAAGCATCATCAGTGCCCATATCAGCTCGGGCATGAGTGGCACCTGGCAAAACAGCTACAACGCTGCCAGAAAAATAAAGAATGAATCAGGCAAGAATATTGATGTAATCGATAGCAAAAAACTAAGTAGTGGTCTGGGTTTGATTATATTACGCACAGCCAAAGCCATCGAAAGCGGACTCACACATGATGAGATCGTAAAGTCAATTCCAAACTGGTCCGACAACACCAGAAT
>DJWN01000092.1:21698-41531 GCA_002440975.1 Bacteroidales bacterium UBA6229 | reverse complement strand
GTAAATTCAAGTCGAATATCTTCAAATTTTGAATTTGTCTCATCATATATCAAAGGAAAACACACTTCTCTTCCAACAAAATTAAGGTTAGCTTTATATGTAGGAAACCATTGACATATTCCAAATTTTATACATTCACCATTCTTCTTTTTCCACAAAGTCGCAATTGTCCACCAACCAGGTTTTTTAAGTTCCTCATCCACAATAACTTCAAATTCAAGCCCAATTGTAGGATCAATAACTTCCTCATCCTTATTGATCGAATTTACAAAATCTTCATATTTAGTATTTTTGCTACTATCATCTTTCGTACAAGAAACCATTAACATACTAATCATTAAAAGTACAATACTTATTTTTTTCATAATATTATGCATTAAANNTTACCATTAAATTTGTGGTAGAACCAAATAAATTTACTAAATAAATATACCTTTCCAATTTTTAGAAAGGTAATATTCAATCGAACTTATTTTTCCCCAATTTAAAAATAAACTTATTATCAACCGCTAATAATAGATCAATGTGTTTTATTAATTGAAAATAACCAAACGCACTTTCAAGTTTCGCTGTGTGTGTGTGTGTGTAGGAGAATTGGTCATCGCATTTCTTAAAATTGGTTAGCGTATTAAATGAATTGGTTAGAATAAAAGTAAGAATAATTTCCAAACAAAAACAAAATTTTCCTTTCTAAAAAAGCTCTTTTATCACCATTGCAATCCCGTTGCTATCAAACCCACAAAGTTGCTGCAATTGTTCTGACTTTCCGTGCGCAACAAAATCATCCGGCACACCAAGCCGAACGATGGAATTGCCAAAGCCATTCTCGTGTGCCCATTCCATTACCGCGCTGCCCATTCCGCCATTTTTTACGCCATCTTCAACAGTGATGATTTGCTCATGCTGTTCAAAGGCATCTCTAAGCAGCGCTTCATCCAACGGTTTAAGAAAACGTAAATCATAATGACTCACAAAAATGTTTTCAGCTGTTAGTTTTTCAAGCGCTTCTCGCACAAAATTGCCCGGATGGCCAATACTAATAATGGCTATCCTGTTTCCGGAAGACAGTTTACGGCCTTTTCCAATTGGCAAAATTTCCGGGTCCACTTTCCAATCCATATCAGTGGCTTTCCCTCGCGGATAACGGATCACAAAGGGGCTTTTACGATAATTGGCAGCGGTGAACATCAAATGACGCAACTCCTTTTCATCCATAGGTGCAGCAATCACCAGGTTAGGAATACAACGTAAATAAGCCAAATCAAAAACCCCATGATGCGTAGCACCGTCCTCCCCAACCAGACCGGCACGATCGATGCAAATCACCACAGGTAAATTTTGCAGGGCAACATCGTGAATCAGCTGATCGTAAGCCCTTTGCAAAAAGGTAGAATAAATCACGCAAAAAGGCAGCATTCCTTCGGCTGCGAGGCCAGCCGAAAAAGTGAGGGCATGTTGTTCTGCAATTCCCACATCAAAACAACGCTCCGGAAAGGTTTCGAGCAAGGGCAATAAATGGCTTCCTGTGGGCATGGCCGGCGTAACACCCACCAGATCAGGAATTTTTTTTGCAAGCTCCAGCAGCGTTTCACCAAAAACTTCCTGATAAAGCGGAATCCTGTTTTCGACTGGTTTTGCTTTGGGCAGTTCACCGGTCAGCCTGTCGAAAGTGCCGGGCGCATGATAACGCACCTGATCTTTTTCGGCACGCTCAAAACCTTTGCCCTTGGTTGTAATCACATGCAGCAAACGCACACCTTTCATGGCCTTTACGGCTTCCAATGCAGGAAGTAATTCTGCAAAATTATGTCCGTCAACAGGGCCATTGCAGGCAATTCCAAAAGCTTCGAACAAGGGATTCGAAAAGGCCTGACTGCTCTGTTTTTCGGCTTTGCGTATTAAATAATCTTTTAAAGCTCCGGCACTTTTATCAATGGCTATTCCATTGTCATTCAGAATGATGATCAAGTTAAGATCAGCAGCACCGGCCTGATTCAAAGCTTCGAAAAACATACCCCCTGTAATCGCACCGTCGCCAATAACAGCGATATGATTTCGGGAGTGATTTCCTTGTAAATCAGCTGCAACCGCCATTCCAACAGCTGCCGACAAAGCCGTTGAAGCATGTCCTGTACCAAATGCATCGTAATCACTTTCCGATCGGGAAGGAAATCCACTGATGCCGTCCAGTTTTCGCAAGCTTTGAAATAAATGCTTGCGACCAGTCAAAATTTTATGTGCATAAGCCTGATGCCCAACATCCCAGATCAATCTGTCATTTGGGGTATCAAACAAATAGTGTAATGCAATAGTAAGTTCAACTACACCCAGCGAAGCACCTAAATGCCCTGGGTTTACGGCAGTAACATCGAGAATAAAAGACCTAAGCTCATCTGCCAGATCAGGAAATACATCCGGTTGAAGTTTTCGGAGTTCAGCGGGATCATTTATTTTTGAAAGCAACTGCAAAGCCATACATGCGTATCATTTGAATGGCGAAGGTAAGAAAAGAAGCTTATTAGAGGTTCAGTAAAAAAATCAATCAGAAAATTACAGGCATTGTTCGAATTTCACTATTTTTGGTAAAGATTAACTAAAACCAGCATTAAGGAAATGCCTGATAGTTTCTAGCAAGGATAAGGAAATTACACGGAAATCTTGTCTAGAAAGGTAATAAGTAAATAGCTGTGTTATTATTGTATTGTAGTTTCGGGAGAATGAACATATAAACCATTCTGTTCCATTAAAATAAACACAAAACCATGAAACAATTATTTGTAACTTTCTTTTTATTCTCAGTATTTGCTTATTCCCATGCACAGGAAAAAGAATGCCTGGCGGATTTCGATTACATTATCAACAGAATAAAAAATGATTATCCGGGATATTCAGATAAAGTAAATCAAGAGAATATAGCGAATTTGAAAGACTTTGAAACTAAAATTAGAAATAAAATCACGCTCTACCCTGATTCATGCTTCATATTTTTAAATGATTACACTGCCTGGTTTAAAGATCATCATCTTAGAGTATCCTATAACCGCGATCACGCAAAGAAAGAAGAAAATGAATCACATGATAGAAAATATACAACAACCAACTTAGAATCAGTGTCAACTAACTCAAATACACTGGAAGGTGTCTGGTTTGGATATTGGGGCACTTTTGTAATTGAAAAACGAGATGATAAATATTTAGGTGTTGCAATTAAATATTCCGGCTATGAACAAAACCAAATAATATTTGAAGCAATTGATAAAGGGAATAATGAGTTCGAGTTGATAACTTATCGGGACTACCTTCAATATAAACCACAGCAAGAAAAAGCATCTTTATTATTGGATAAATCTGTTTTCGAAATTCACGATCACACGAGATTTGTGAGGCAAACATCAGATAAAAAAGCAGATATGGCTTTTTTAACCTCCTATATTCCCAAATATCCAAATGGCTCGAATACCTACCCGATTGCTATGGGATTGACCGACAGTACTTTTTATTTAAGAATCCCTTCTTTCTATTCGGATGTTGCCAATGATTTAGTGGAAAAACATTGGAATGAAATTATAACGCGACCAAATTTAATAATTGACATCAGAAATAATGGAGGAGGTCAGGATATTTATTATCAAAAATTAGCAGAACTAATTTATACTAATCCTTACGAGATAAAAGGCATTGAATGGTACGCTACGAAAGGAATTATCGAAGATTGGGAAGATGCAATCAAAAACGGATTGATTAAAGAAGGCTATGAAGAGGAGTCAAAAGCACTGGTTGAAAAGATGAAAGAAAACATTGGTAATTTTGTGATACATCCTTACCACAAAGGAAATAACATGGTAAAAAGAGATACAATTTACAAATACCCAAAACAAGTAGGGGTAATAATAAATGGACGAAATGCCTCGTCTGCAGAACAATTTATTCTGACAGCAAAAAATAGTTCAAAAGTTATATTGTTTGGCACTGAAAATACGGCAGGGGTTCTTGATTACTCTAACATTACACCAAAAAAATTGCCTTCAGGTGAGTATAATTTATGGCTGCCTGCAACACGGTCGCGCAGATTGCCTGAAAATCCGATTGACAATATCGGAATTGCGCCAGACATTTATATTCCATTTGAACCAACATTGCAATTATTCGACAGACTTGATGATTGGGTGTATTTTGTGAAAAACTATTTGGAGTATAAGGAATAAAAGTCGATTGCGTATAATAAAGGCCTGCTGAAAAACTTTTAACTGATTGGTTTTATGCTAATTAATAGAATTCTTATCGCAGGTTTTTGCAAGGTATTTGCAAGACTGCAATAAAAATTCTGCAACAGATATTACCCCCGCCAAGTGACGATAATCTTTATAAAAAAATAGTGTATCAATATTCCGTTGATGCAGCCTTGCAATGCGGGGATAAGATTGACCAGTATTGTCAATTTCTAGTTTTTCAGCGAGCCCTACTTACCTAATAATGCTTGAAATAGTATTAAAAGTGAGCTGGTTGAGTCCAAAAAGAGCTTACGCTTTCCCCTACAAAAAACCCAACTCCAGCTTGGCTTCGTCCGAAAGCATTTCCTGATCCCAGGGCGGTTCGAAAGTTAGTTCGACCGTACTTTTTGTAACTCCTTTTACGTCTCCAACTTTTTGCTCAACCTCAAGAGGAAGGCTCTCTGCAACAGGACAGTTGGGCGTGGTAAGTGTCATAAGCACCTTTACCTCAGCCTGCTCGCTGATACTAATCTCATAAATCAGTCCAAGTTCATAAATATTTACCGGAATCTCAGGGTCGTAAACGGTGCGTAAAACAGTTATTATATCTCTTTCGATGCGCGCTTTTTCTTCATTTGTCATAAAACAAAAATTTTAGTTGTCTTGTTTCAGTTTGTAAACCTGAGCATACAATTTCATCTGTTTCACCATCGAAACCAAGCCATTGGATCTTGTTGGAGAAAGGTGTTCCTTCAAGCCAATCTGCTCAATAAAATCAGTGTTGGCTTCCAAAATCGCTTCAGGACTTTGACCGGAAAAAACCCTTATCAACAGGTTTACGATACCTTTTGTGATCACAGCATCCGAATCGGCAGTGAAATAAATCTTACCCTCTCTGTTCTCGGCATGTAGCCAAACACGCGACTGACAGCCACTGATCAAGTGATTATTCGTTTTAAAGCGTTCATCAATGCGCGGAACTTCCTTGCCCATCTCGATGAGGTAATTATATTTGTCCATCCAATCCTCAAACATTGAGAATTCGCTTACAATCTGTTCTTGTATTTCCTGAATAGTCATGATTTTTCTTTATTGCAAAGATGCAAATTTAAAGGCAAACAGGCTTATTTGCTATCACTGTTGTCCGGGAAAATTATAATGTCGTCCCGTATGTACGGGACTTTTTCTTGAATTCTAACACGTTGACTACCCATATTTTGTCCCTAACGGGACTGTCCCGCTAGGGACAAAATATGGGTAGAATAAAAAGTTACCCCTGATTATCCCAAGTCCCGTAGGGACGGCATTATTACAGCTATTGAGTGACTTTATTTGTGTTTTACCGGACAACAATGATTTGCTATATACAGATCTCATCAGCGAAGCATATTAACTGCCTTCTGAACGGCCGCAGCAAACACTTCCACCTCCTCTGCTGTGTTGTAAAGCGCAAAAGATGCCCGAACAGTTCCCGGAACGTCAAAACGCGTCATCACAGGTTGAGCACAATGATGACCAGTTCGCACTGCCACACCCATTTTATCAACTAGCGTCCCAATATCCGCTGGATGCGTGCCGTCAACAACAAAAGAAATCACACCAGCACGATTATTAGCACTACCAATAAACCGAATTCCGGGAATGGACTGTAGTTTATCGATCGCCAATTCAAGCAGCTGATGCTCGTGTTGTCCAATTTTTTCGAGGCCGGTCTGATTGAGAAAATCCATCGCCGCACCCAAACCCAAAACGCCAGCCACATTGGGAGTGCCTGCTTCAAACTTAAATGGAAGTTGATTAAAAGTAGTTTCCTGTAAACTTACCTGATCAACCATTTCGCCGCCAAATTGCCAGGGAGGCATCTGTTCGAGCCATTTTTCTTTGCCATACAGCGCGCCAACTCCCATTGGTCCATACATTTTATGCCCTGAAAAGACAAAGAAATCGCAATCCAAATCCTGCACATCAACACGCATATGAGCGACCGATTGTGCGCCGTCGATAAGCACCGGAATGTCAATGGCATGAGCCATCGCAATCATTTCCTTTACCGGATTAATCGTTCCGAGGGCATTTGAAATATGTGTAATTGCAACAAGCTTAGGCTTTTGCTCCAGCAATTTCCCATACTGTGCCAAAGAAACATCACCCCTATCATCCAGCTCGGCCACTAAAAGTTTAGCCTGATTTCGTTTACAAAGCTGCTGCCATGGAACCAGGTTGGAATGATGCTCCATTCCGGTAACCAAAACGCTGTCTCCCGTGCCAATCAGAAAGCCATCAAGGCTTCCGGCCAATAGGTTAATAGATTCAGTTGTGCCTTTGGTGAAGATAATCTCCTCTGTTTTGGCTGCATGAATAAAACCCGCAACCTTTGCCCTTACATCTTCAAATGCAGCTGTAGCCTCCTGACTGAGGTAATGCACTCCGCGATGAATATTACAATTTTCATAGCTGTAATATTTTGTAATTCTGTCAATTACAAGCTGAGACTTTTGGGTTGTTGCTGCATTATCGAGATAAACCAAGGGTTTGCCATACACATGCTGGTGCAAGGCTGGAAATTGATTACGCAATTCATTTAACTCGCTGGCAGTGAATCCATTCATCAGATTTTACTTAAATCAATATCAAAGTGATATTCCTTTTCGGGTGCGCCACAGTGTAAAACACATTTATCACAAACAGACAGCTCACCACGCAAGCGCTTTTTAACCATATCATCAATGCGCTGACGCAAAGCTTCGATAGAAATTTCGTTGATGATATCAGCCGCAAAGGCATACATCAGCAAAAGCCTGGCATTGGCGGCACTGATACCACGCGAACGGATATAAAACATAGCCTCCTGATCCAGCTGACCTACCGTAGCACCATGGCTGCACTTTACGTCATCTGCATAAATTTCCAAAAAAGGCATAGTATTAATTGTTGCTGTCGGTGTCAGCAAAATATTGTTGTTGTTCTGGTAGGCATTTGTTTTTTGTGCGTCGCGTGCCACATGAATATAGCCATTGAAAACCGCAGAAGCTTCTTCATCCAGAATTCCTTTGAATAGCTCATTACTGGTGCAATTCGCTACATTGTGATCAATACGGATCTGATTGTCGATATGCTGCTGCTTGTCCATCAGATACAAACCCAGCACATCAGCATGTGAACCTTGTCCGTCGAGTTTGACATGAATATTATTACGAATCAGGCCGCAATTGAATGTGAGCGTATTGGTTTTTATGTTACTGTTGGCCATTTGTTGCACAAAAGTGCTGTTGATCAGTCCAGACTGGTCGTTCAGATTTTGAAGCTTGTACAACTCAAGATTGGCATTTTCATCCACAAAAATCTCCGTAACCGTATTCACCAGGCTCGACTGCTGATTCACACTATCATCGCAATGCATCAGGCTGAGTTCGCTGTTTTTGCCGAGCACAATCAGGTTGCGACTTTGCACAAAAAGCTGTTCCTCTTTGTTGAGTATCTTGATGATTTGTAAGGTTTTAGCTGATTTCACACCATCCGGAACCCAGACAAAAACGCCATCCTGCATCATAGCCGTGTTGATTTGAACAAAGCCGTTAGCATTTTTCGGGGCGATCTTACCATAATACTGTTCAAAAATCTGCGGATAGGCTTTCATTGCCTCCCTGAAGCTTCCAACAACAATACCTTCAGGCAAGGTTTTCAGTGGGCTATCTTTATCGATATACCAGCCATTCAACATGGAAACCGTCTCGGTATCAAAGTTATGAATATCGCAGCGAAACAATTCCTCTATATCTTTTTTGGTGTCGGGCACTTCAATTTCATTGAGGTAAGCATCTTCCGTAAGCACATCCACATCGGTATGCCGCCATTGTTCCATGCCGCTATGCGGAAAACCTGATTCCATAAAAGTCTGAAACGCTTCTTCGCGCAACTCACTCACATATTGAATATCATTGGCTGTGATCAGTTCCTTGTTATTGCGGTACTGGGCGATCAGCATCTGATCCAGGGGCAGAGCTTGCTGAAGTGTATCTTTTTCCATCATTCTTTTTGTTAAATATTAGACCAGGCTTTGCTCTTTGAGCCATTCGTAGCCTTTGTCTTCCAATTCCAGTGCAAGGTTCTTGCTTCCTGATTTCACAATTTTTCCATCATACATCACATGCACAAAATCAGGCACGATGTACTCGAGCAGACGCTGATAATGCGTAATAACAACAAAAGCATTCTCTTCAGAACGCAATTCGTTAACGCCTTTGGCAACCGTGCGCAGGGCATCAATATCCAGTCCCGAATCTGTTTCATCGAGAATGGCAAGTGTAGGTTCGAGCAAAGCCATCTGAAAAATTTCATTCTTTTTCTTTTCGCCACCTGAAAAACCTTCATTTACAGAACGGTTTGTCAGTTTGGAATGAATATCAACCAGCTTTTTCTTTTCTTCCATCAGCTTTAAAAATTCTCCGGCCGGCATTGGGGGCAAACCTCTGTATTCGCGCTGGGCATTGATGGCAGTGCGCATAAAATTAGTCATGCTAACGCCGGGAATTTCAACCGGATATTGAAAACTCAGGAAAATACCAAGATTGGCACGCTCATCGGCATCCATTTCGATGATATTCTGATCCTTATACCAAATCTCACCTTCGGTCACTTCATAGCCTTCGCGTCCGGTGATAGCAGCTGCCAGGGTACTTTTTCCGGTTCCATTCGGTCCCATGATGGCATGAACCTCTCCTTTATTTACTTGAAGGTTAAGGCCTTTAATAATTTCTTTTCCTTCGATGGCAACTGTAAGATTTTTTATATTGAGTAACATTTTTAAAAGTATTTAATTCAATCTTAATTTTTTTTGACTATCCCACACTGCCTTCAAGTGTGATAGAAAGCAATTTCTGTGCTTCAACGGCAAACTCCATCGGAAGTTTATTTAGTACCTCTTTGGCATAACCGTTTACAATCAAACCGATTGCTTTTTCTGTATCAATGCCTCGCTGATTGCAGTAAAACAACTGATCTTCAGATATTTTAGAAGTAGTTGCCTCATGCTCAACAATGCTGGACTGATTGCGTGTGTCAATATAAGGGAAAGTATGGGCTCCACATTTATCGCCCAAAAGCAAAGAATCACACTGAGAGAAATTCCTGGAATTTATTGCTCCGGGCATTATTTTCACCAAACCACGGTAGCTGTTGTTGCTCTTTCCAGCAGAGATTCCTTTTGAAATGATCGTACTTCTGGTATTTTTACCCAGGTGAATCATTTTTGTACCTGTATCGGCCTGCTGAAAGTTATTGGTAACGGCTACCGAATAAAACTCTCCGATTGAGTTGTCGCCCATCAGCACACAGCTTGGGTATTTCCAGGTGATGGATGAGCCGGTTTCTACCTGCGTCCAGGAAATCTTGGAGCGGTTTCCCTTACACAATCCTCGCTTTGTTACGAAATTATATACGCCGCCTTTGCCCTGTTTATCACCTGGATACCAGTTCTGTACGGTTGAATATTTCACCTCAGCATTGTCCATCGTAATGATTTCGACAATTGCTGCATGAAGCTGATTTTCGTCGCGCATGGGTGCTGTACAACCCTCCATATAACTCACATAGCCGCCTGCTTCGGCAACGATTAATGTACGTTCAAACTGACCAGTATTGGCAGCATTGATTCGAAAATAGGTCGAAAGTTCAAGCGGAGAGCGCACTCCTTTAGGGATATAACAAAATGAACCATCGCTAAAAACTGCCGAATTAAGCGCGGCATAATAGTTATCGGTGTAAGGAACAACTGTTCCCATATACTTTTTAACAAGCTCAGGATGATTTTTCACAGCTTCGCTGAAGGAGCAAAAAATGATTCCATGCTTAGCAAGGGTATCCTGGAAAGTAGTTTTCACAGACACGCTATCAATCACAGCATCAACGGCCACACCAGCCAGACGCTTTTGTTCGTCGAGCGAAATGCCGAGTTTATCAAAAGTTTCCAACAATTCAGGATCTACCTCATCAAGGCTGCTCAATTGCGGCTTCTTTTTGGGGGCAGCAAAATAAATGATGCCCTGAAAATCAATGGGTGGATGATGCAAATGCGCCCATTCAGGCTCTTCCAAAGTTTGCCAATGACGAAAGGCTTTCAATCTGAATTCAAGCATCCATTCCGGTTCCTCCTTTTTAGCAGAGATAAACCGGATGGTATCTTCGGTTAAACCTCTGGGAGCCAAATCGTTTTCGATATCTGTATAAAAGCCAAATTTATACTCTCCTTTGGTTACTTCGTCGAGGATATTATTTGTTTGATCACTCATATTTACTTATTTAGACCATTTTTAAATAAGGCTGCAAAGTTAGTAATTCTTTAGCGAATTGCATCAATTTGCGAACCCTACCATTATAACCAAAAAACAGGTTATTTGTTCTTAAAAATGATCTAATTAATCACACTTTATAGAGATGATTGCAGGAAGAAATTTGCTTTCTCCAGGGCTTTAAGGCAGGTTGAAATCAAGTTTTAATTCCTGAAAAACTAGTTCAAGCGTATGGGTAAGCTGTTTTATTTGCTTGTCCATGGCTTCATCAAGTTCCGATCGCCTGGCTTTTTGTTCGATATTTCTGATCAGATCGTAGGTATCGCGAATGCCAAACACATCCAGGGTAGGTTTTAGTGTATGTGCTGATTTGGCTAAAATTTCCGGGCTACCTTCTTGAAAACTTGAAATGATTGCATTCAATAAGGACGGGGTTGTGTTCAAAAACAGATTAACCATATTTTTGATCGCCTCAGGATCTTCACCAACAAATCCAATTAATTTTTCGAGGCTATAATTGACATGTTCGGACAGTGCCATTTTAAATCTGTTTTTCTTTGATCATCCGATAAATTGTTGACTTCCCAATCTCCAGTTTTTTAGCCACCAGCAGTACATTATTGTTGTATTTCTGAAGGTAATAGCTGATAATTTTGCGGGTATATTCAGCCAGCGAACTTTCCTCCATCAACAGGTTGCCAGCAGCATCAGCCGAATTAAAACTGATATGACTTTCGTCGATCTGATCGGCATCGGTAAGTACTGCCGCCAGTTCAATTATTGCCCTCAATTCCCTCACATTGCCCGGAAAATGATAACCCATCAGCTTTTGTTGAGCCGATTCGGTGATGCTAAGTTTTTTCATCTTGTTTTCCTTACAAAACTCATCCACAAAATATTTTGCAAGCAAAATAATGTCATTCCCCCTGTAGCGCAGCGGAGGAAGTTCGATGGGCAATCCCAGTAAACGGTAATACAGATCCTCTCTGAAATTTCCTTTCTGCACCTCATCTGCCAGGTTGCGATTGGTGGCCACAATAAGCCGCACATCGATATTTATCAATTCGTTGCCACCAACACGGGTCAGCTCGCGCTCCTGAATTACGCGCAACAGCTTGGCCTGCATATTCATGTCCATCTCACCAATTTCGTCCAAAAAGATAGTACCACCCGAAGCCTGCTCAAACTTTCCAATCTTTCGTGTTACGGCACCTGTGAAAGCACCTTTTTCGTGACCAAACATTTCACTCTCGATCAAGTCGCGCGGAACTGCCGAAACATTGATGGCTACGAAAGGTTTTTTTGCTCTTTTCGAATTATAGTGTATTGCTTTGGCCACCAACTCCTTACCTGTTCCGGTTTCGCCGGTTATGGAGACGGAGATATTAGTTTTGATAGATTTTTCGATCAAACCAAAAATCTGTTTGATCGAAGGGCTGTTGCCTTTGATCACGTTTCGAAATTCATATTTGCGACCAATCTCTTCCTTCAAATAGCTTATTTCACTGCGAAGCTGGACATTCTCCCGAATTTTTTTCAATACATTCCACAACCGTTCTTTTACATCATCGTCCTTCACAAAATAATCATAGGCACCTTCGCGAAGCAAGGCTACTGCAGTGGAGATATCCTCCTGGCCAGAAACAATAACCACCGGAATATCAGGATGTTCTTTCTTGATTTGTCGCATTACATCCAATCCCGAAATATCAGGGAGACTGTAATCAAGTGAAATCATTGCTGGTGCCCGATAAAGGTTTTTCAGACACTCTTCTCCTGTCTTAAACAGATGCACTTCATTATCAGGGTTTAGCGCAAGATAATGCTTTAGCATTTCACCATAAAATACATCATCTTCAACTATGAATATCTTAAAAGCGTCCATATAAGCCGTTTTCTACTAGTTACTCTGCTTAAACATCCGAAAATTAGGATCATTCCGGTTGGTCTAATTTTTGGAATAGGACAAAATTAGAGACTAATACTTTCAAATGCAAATATTTTCAAACTGATAAAAAATCAAATACAACATTCTTAATCCGTAAATGCGTGGAGAATGTCTATTTTTGCAGCAAATATTTTTTTATGCAGGGATTCAAGTTGCTTAAAATAATCGGAAAACTATTGCTACTCTTCGTAATTACAATTTTACTTGTGGTTTTATCATTTTACCTGCTGGCTCCTTCGTACCAATTTGAAGAGCCGAAACCATTCAGTGGATCAATACTTTACAATCCCTATCAAAACATTGATTCCTTAAATTTATACAAATATAATTTTCAGGTACAATCAAAGGCCTGGGGTGGAATCACGGATGGAAGATTAAACTCTAATGAACTGATTGATAGTATTTACAAAGGACTTGGCTTCGATCATGTAGCAACTTCTGATTATCAGAAAATCAATCGATATCAGGAAGAAAGTCAGGCTTATATCCCTACTTATGAGCATGGTTACGGAATCAGAAAAACCCATCAGGTTTGTATTGGAGCTTCAAAGGTGCTTTGGCTTGATTATCCTTTTTATCAGTCACTTCGGTATAAACAGCACATTTTATGTGAATTACAAGAGGATTGCGACCTCATTGCCCTGGCTCATCCGGTGTTGCGAAATGGCTACACTTACAATGATATGAAGTATTTAAGCGGATACCAATTGATGGAAGTGTTGAACAATATCCGTTTATCCGTCCCACACTGGGATACAGCTCTTTCGCATGGTCATCGCATCTATATGCTTGCAAATGATGATGCCCATGATGTGTCGAACAGTAATGAAGTTGGCCGGCGCTTTACGATGATATTTGCCAATAATCAAAACCGCTCAGAAATTATTCGGTCTCTGGATAATGGTATGGCCTACGGCATGGACTTTTTTAGAATTGGTGATGAACCCATGTTGGAAAAATTTGAGAGATCAAAGCATATTCCTTTTTTGGTTTCAGCCAAATTGAACTTGGATACATTAAGTGTTGTTGTAAGCAAAATGGCTGATAGCATGTATTTTATCGGACAAAATGGTAAAAATTTGCATAAGACAGTATTTAGCGAAAAAGGAGTCTATTTAATTAAAGATTCAGATACATACGTCAGAACCGAAATTTATTTCGATGATGGATCAGTGATGTATTTGAATCCTGTCACCCGCTCCGAAACTCAAGGCGAAATGAAACGACAAAGCCTTGCCAGACTTGATGTTACAGGCACATGGCTAAGAAGGTCAGGTAACATCTTACTGTTAGCCTTATTATTTTTTATCGTTATCAGACGCCGATCGAAATCAAAAAAAACTACGCATTGATGAACTGGATGAAGTCGCTTCCAAAACCACTTTTATGGGTACTTTTCGCGAGTTTTGCAATTCGGGCATTGCTGGCTGCTTGGATCGAACTTGGAAACGATGAAGTATATTACTGGACCTATGCCCTTTACCCCGATTGGAGTCATTTTGATCATCCGCCAATGGTAGGCTGGATGATTCAGTTTTTCAGTCTTAACCTATTGTTCGACAGTGAATTGTGTTTACGTTTTAGTTCGGTACTGCTGATGACGGTTAATACCCTTTTGATCTTTGAGATTGGAAGAATCTTAAAAAACTCAAGAACAGGATTTTATGCTGCGCTTTTATACAATGCTTCCGTTTACGCCTTTGTAATAACAGGAATTTTTATCCTTCCCGATACTCCTCAGAACTTTTTTTGGCTCTTGGCCATATTGCAGTTCATCAAAGCATTCTCCAGTAAGAACAACTCCGATCAAAATCGCCAGATGTTGTTAGCCGGATTTTTTACGGGCCTGGCCATGCTCTCAAAATACACTGCCGTATTTTTATGGTTCGGAGTTGGAATCTATGTACTGATCTACAAACGTAGATGGCTCAAATCGTGGAGCTTATATGCATCAGTATTATTGTCTATCATTCTGCTCTTACCGGTATTCATATGGAATCTGCATAATGATTTTATAAGTTTCAGCTTTCAAAGTGAGCGAATCAGTTTAGTGAACAGTCCGCTACGTCTCGATTTATTTTTTACAGAATTGGCGGGACAATTACTCTATAATAATCCTATAAATGTGGTACTCACTGTTATTGGGCTGATCGGTCTTGCAAAAGGAAAATTCAGTTTTCGGATTGCAGAATATAACTTACTGCTTTTTATCTCACTCCCTTTGATTGTAATCTTTTTGTTTTTTGCTTTATTCAGGTCAACACTACCGCATTGGACGGGTCCGGCCTATGTTAGTTTGATCTTTTTTGCTGCTGCATGGTTGGATGAACAAAAAAAAGCTATAACCTTTCGAATTCCAACTGTTGTCAAAATGGCCATGCTGACACTTTTCATTGTAATTCTTTTAGGAGCGTTACAAATAAAATATGCAATAATTCCTGTAAAAGATCAGCAGCACTTTCATCAGCTGGGCAAAAATGATGTTACGCTTGATATGTTTGGCTGGCGGGGAATGGACAAACATTTCGGAGCAATTGTTGAAAGACATATAAACTCAGGTGAAATGCCAAAACAAGCTGGAATAATTGGAGATCACTGGTTTCCGCTGGCACATATAGATTACTATATCGCCCGACCTTTAGCAATTAAAGTTTTTGGGTTAGGCAAACCACGAAATCTACATAAATATATGTGGATCAATCGTGAACGTGGAAACTTTCAAATGGGGGCAGATTATTGGTATATCACAAACAGCCGCGATTATCAATCACCCGATAGCATTTATTCTGAATACTTTAAACAAATTGTTCCATCTGATACTATTACGATAAATCGTCGGGGAATACCAGCCAAACGATACTTTGTATTCTTATTAAAGGATATGAAACAAATGCCGGACGACCCATTATCTCAAAAGAAATAGTCGATAAAATTATTCGCTTTTTGTACCTTTGCTACTCATTTTCAATTTGACACTGCTATTCAATGGAAATTAACTTTACGCCCACCTCTTATAAGTTACAATCAATTGCATCAGGAAAGGTATTTGACGACACGGGCTGGCTGCTCGATCCGCCGGAAGGTGAACAGCCAAGCCTGATCAGAGCCGTTTATGCGACCAAACAAATCCAGCCGAAAGGCGATGCATATGGGCTATACACCTTTGCCGACTGGTTGCCGGTAAATCGCATACTACGAGGATCCACGGCACCTGTTACCTACAAAAGCACCGGACTGGCCAAAGCATTATCACTCGAAAACCTTTACATCACTTTCAGTGGCTACTGGCCCGAAAAGGGAGCTTTTATGCCAAGCTGTTCTTTTAAAGAAACGGAGGCTTATGCCGTAGGCGGAAGAATCACGGATGAAATGAAAGCAAAGGTGTTGGTGGTAGCTTCTGCAGGAAATACAGCAAGAGCCTTTGCACAGGTTTGTTCCGACAACCAAATCCCTCTTTTATTGTGTGTTCCGGAAGCCAATCTGGATGCGCTCTGGTTTGAAAAACCATTGAATCCCTGCGTAAAATTACTTGCAACCGAAAAGGGAAGCGACTATTTTGATGCCATCCACCTTTCCAATCAAATCATTGGTTTAGAGGGTTTTTATGCTGAAGGTGGAGCTAAAAACGTTGCCCGCAGAGATGGTATGGGTACAACCATGTTATCAGCAACTACTTTTATTGGTCGCATTCCGGATTATTATTTTCAGGCCATTGGAAGCGGAACGGGAGCTATTGCTGCCTGGGAGGCTAATCTGCGTTTTATTGAGGATGGTCGCTTTGGCTCGCATAAAATGAAATTGATGGTTTCGCAGAATCATCCTTTTGTTCCAATAAAAAAAGCCTGGGAAGCACGCTCGCGCGAGATGCTTGCTTATGATCATCAGGAGGCGCGCAGTCATGTAGATGAAATTGATGCCAAAGTGCTTTCGAACCGCAAGCCGCCCTATCCCATCAAGGGTGGGCTGTTCGATGCCTTATCAGATGCAGGCGGTATGGTGCTTTCATCTACCAATCAGGAAGCCAGGGATGCTAATCTGCTGTTTCAGAAAATCGAAGGTGTTGATTTGCATCCGGCGGCTGCCATTGCCACAGCATCCCTGATCAAAGCTGTTGAGCAAGGCCTGGTGGAAAAAGATGCTGTGATTATGCTCAATATCACCGGAGGCGGAGAAGCACATTTCAAAGCCAAACATCAATTGCATTACCTGAAACCTGAAGCGATTTTACCAACTGAAGCCACTACCACTGGAATTGAGGAGAATGTAGCTAGACTGAACTGGTAGAAATTTTAACGTTCATTTTCAAGAGGTGTATCAGACTTTTTCTTTCGGCTGATCATTTGCTTTAGCAATCGGCTGTCAGATTTTATCTTCTCCAAAGAAATAGGCATCAGCAACCAGAATACCAACCCGATAATTCCTCCAAATAGGAAAAAGGCACCAAATTGCAATAAAGAAAAAGTTATAGCTATTTCGGCTGGCACCTGATAAAAAGAAAGCAGGTAAACAAGGCTCACTTCACGAGTTCCAAATCCAGCCCAGGAAATTGGCAATAGTGTTGCCAAGCTTACAACACTAAAAATGAGCGCAATATCCACAATTTTTAGCTGAATGCCTACAGCGAGGAAAATCAAAGCCAAAGCACCATAAAAAGCCAGATAAGCTAAAAGTGTGATACCCCAAAGCTTAACAGATTTTAAGTCAATCGCTTGTTTCAGACTAAGATCAATAAAAATAAGGAATTGGTTATTGCTCAATTTTGTACTTTTCTTTAAATATTGAATCAGCAAAGTGGAGAGAAACAAACCAATAAAAAAAATCGTAACGCCGACAATAACAGCAAGATAAATATTATTTTCAAGCAAGCCGGTATAATAAAACAATCCTGCAATTGCCAGCATAACCAGCACACCCAAATCAAAAATCCGATCAGTTACGATCGTTCTGAATGAAGGAAGAAAATCAATTTCACAATCCTGCCTCAGGTAATACAAACGAGCTATTTCGCCAATTCTTCCAGGCGTGATTACACCTATCGTAAAAGATGCCATATAGGCTCCAAAAGCCTTTTGAGGCGAATAATAAAAACCTTCATTTTTAATAATTTGCTGCCAACGCAAACTCTTAATTGCAAGCACTATAATCACACCAAACAACGAAATGAGATAATAAGAAATATTTAATTCCTGCAGGATTGCAGTGAATTCCTTTGGATCGATATCAATCAAACGAAATAGCACAAAAAGGATAAGTGCAGAGCCGGTCAGCTTGATCAATAAACTTCTTGTTTGTTTACTCATCACAAGTCTTGCCTTTTGATCTTATGTGTTGATTGCTTCCAAATAGTTCTTGTTTTCTCAAAAATACCACCAATAAACTTTGGCGGAAACAGTTCTATCATCCAACGGGAAAATCCTGTACTAAGCAGAACAAACAAGCCACTAATCACCATCTCCATTAGATAACGGGAAAAAGCAAACCCACTCACCTCATAACCATAATCCGGCACACTTTTTCCAAACCATTTTCTAAATTTAATTCGAATAAAACTACCTCTTTTTTTGAAATCATAACCATGCGAATGCATCTTAATAGCCTCTTGTTCAGTAATTTGATCAAAACTGAGCCAGCCGGCTTCAATCATTTCCCGAAGCAATGCATCACCTTTCTTGCTCCGGCTGATTACCATTGAAAAACCTTTACCACGCTCCTCATAAACCGGAGCCCAGGCATCTCCACCTGAAATATCTGTAAATTCATTCGTTAAATCCGTGCAATAGAGGCTATTACGTAAAATATGAAAAGGAATCAGGTAATTGGCATGAAACTTCTTAAGTTCAATTACTCTTCCCGATTTCAACTCAACGCGCATATTCCCGGGCCATTCGCCATAGCGAAAATAAAGTCTGGTGATATTATGGTAATCTTTTTCTCCATGCGTTTTTAAAAAGCTGTGAACGGATGAAAAATGCAAGGTATTTCCATAAAAAGGTCCAAAAATATAGTTGATATTTTTCACTGAGGGATGCTTCATCCGCTGTAGTTTCCTGATGGATTGAATCTGAGCAGGAAGCCCAACATAGGCCAGTTTTCCATTAAATGCCTCAATCTCTGGCAAAATATCATTGGTCGAACTGATGATGTACTTGCTTTGAGCACCCTGCAAAACTTCTTCAGCAGTGGTAGCGATAAAAGCCTGCGTTAACCAGGGTTCTGTTTTTGACATCCCCAAAACCACTGCCCCATCAATTTTTTTCTGTTTCAGGAGCCAAATTAGGATTGCCGAAATAATTCCCCCTGAGGCTCCTTCATGTCGTACCAAAGGATCCACGGCATATCCAATCCCAATTCGCTCGTAAGGACCAATAAATGCATGAAAATGAGCAGCATCCGGATAAAATTCCTTTCGGAAATCAGGAAAATTGAACTGCTTTCCCGGGCAGGCTTCCCAAAGCGTATCGGCTAAGTTGGCATCAATAGGCGACATGATCTTCGGTAGGTATTTGCCGGTTTTGTCTTCGAATACAATTTTACCACCAGAAAGGCCAACACAGCTTCCACAGCGGGTGCACAAATGCGACCGCATCACCGATTGGAGTTGATCAATACTTTTCACAAACAAAAAATTGACGGATTCCTAATTCTGCTAATAAACTACCCTGAAAAGCATTGATAATACGTTCGCCAAACTGCTGCAAAGGCTGCGGCCCAACGGGTATCAAAACTGTGCCTTTATGCAATAGTAATTTCCAACCTGCTTTTCGCATCATTGCTTTTACTTCATTGGAAGGCAAAAAGCGATGAGGGCCTTCCCCATGTCCGCCAAATAGTTTGGTAAAAACCTGGTAAGGAATTTCGCTGGTGGCAGGCGGGCAACTTAACACCAAACGTGCATCAGCAGTGCTAACGCGATGCATTTCCATTAAAAAAGCCAGCGGATCAGCCGCATGTTCGAGGGTTTCGAGACTTAACACCCGATCGAAAGTATTGTCTTGAAATGGCAACTGGCTGTAGGTTTCAATTTTCTGTTGAATAATCTGCGGACGCAATTTGGCGGCTTCGGTCATTAACCCGGCAGAAATTTCAGCATTAATCACCTCGATTTCAGAATTTTCCAGATGAATAAAATCATCGGCCTCGGCATCACGACTGGTTACATTCAGTACTTTCTTAGCATTTTTGAGTTGCAAGTGCACCATACTTTCAACAAACCGCTGATCGTGAGCACTTTTTACTTTGTTATTCTCGGCAACATAAATGGAAGCCACCCGATCCCAATGCGCCTCAACATCCTCGTCGGTCCACCAGTTTTTATGATCTGACTGCTCGTATCGGCTCATCAGTTTCTTTTTGTTCGGTTGAGCATCGAAACTTGATCGGCAAGCAA
>DJWN01000092.1:0-21628 GCA_002440975.1 Bacteroidales bacterium UBA6229 | reverse complement strand
ATGGGAAAAGTTCCAATCGTGTATCCTTCTTTCAAAAAAGCCAGGGTTGAGGTTGTTGAGAAAGAAAAACCGTTGGGCATGATGTGAAGCATTTCGGTTATCAACTTTCGGTCAAATCCTCTGAATCCAGAATTATAATCCGGTAGTTTTTGTTCAACCAAAAATTCGCCAATCATGCGGATAAACCTTTTCCCGCTTTGTCTGCGCTTCACCTGAAATGAATCATCGGTGCGCTCACCAATCACCATATCATGATCGTTGAGCATCCCGATGAGTGTGTCGATATATTTAGGATCGTGCTGTCCGTCGCTGTCGAGAATCACAATTTTGTCGCCACTAGCCTTACGGATTCCGGTTTTCAGCGCGGCACCATAACCTTTGTTGACATTGTGCCGGACGCATTTTACAGGATATTCAGAGATAATATCATACGTTTGATCAGACGAACCATCGTCAACATAAATTACTTCATAACGATTGTGGTATTGCATTTCGGTGATTCGCTCGAGTCCGTGCCGGATTCCTTCTTCTTCGTTAAAAGCCGGAATGACAATACTGATTGTAGGTGTTTTCAAAATGGCTCTGATTTTAATTGGCAAAGGTAAATATTTGAAAGGAATGAAAGAAACTCTGATCGCTCATAGCCATAAATCAATCCATCACGAAATTTCTAAAATTATTTCTATGGATTACTGCCACTTCCGGATGATACTCATTTAGGAAGGATCCCGGAAAACGCACATTTTTCTTTTCATTCCATTTAAACTCAAACGCCATTAATTTTCCGTTTTTTTCTTCAATAAAATCTATTTCCTGCTGTTGGGTTGTCCGCCAAAAATAAGTATTGACATAACGACTGCCATAATTATTGTGTTTTAGGCGTTCGCTGACCAGGAAATTTTCCCACAATGCACCCTTATCCTGCCGCCCTGGCCAAAACTGTAATTGGTTGATCACAGCATTTCGGATCCCATTATCGTAAAAATAGATTTTACGGCCCTTTTTAATCTCGTTTCTCAAGTTTCTGCTAAATGATTGCAGGCGAAAAACGATAAAAGCTTTTTCCAGAATTTCAATATAACGCTCAACAGTTTTTGGATCTAAGCCGCACTGCGCAGATAATTCGGCATAAGAAACTTCGCTTCCAAGCTGAAATGCCAATGCTTGCAGCAACTTTTTTATTTCATCAGGACGCTTTAAATTCCCGTACATCAACACATCCTTGTATAAATAACTATCTGTTAATTCGCGAAGAGCAATCGATTGATCAGTAGGCTTATTCAATATTTCAGGATAAAAGCCGAAAACCAATCTATTTTCCAAATCCTGTTCAGCTTCTAAAAATCCGATGTGATTTTGCCATTCCGAAAATGAAACCGGAAAAAGAAACACCGTTCTTTTTCTTCCTGTCAATGGTTCCTGCATATGCGATGCCAACTCAAACGAGGATGATCCACTCAAAATTAATTGAACACCTTCAAAAGTATCAACAATAAGTTTTGAGGTTAGCCCAATCTCCGGAATCTGCTGTGCCTCATCAATAATAAGAAATTTATTATCAGCGATTAATTGCTTAAGCTGCATGGTATTGGGTCGGTTCAATAAATTAAAAACCGTTGGATCATCCGCATTTAGAAATAGTGTTTCACCTTCAAAATCAGCCATAATCCTTTTTAATAAAGTAGTTTTGCCCACTTGCCTTGGCCCGTAAAGCAGCAAAACTTTTTTTTGAAAAAGCTGCTTTTGAACTAATTTTTCCAAAGTTCGCTGTATCATTAATGAAATATTTCTGACAAAAATACAAAATTTCTATTTCAATTCCCGAATTATTATAATATTTCAGGAACATAATCCCGAATTATTATGGTTTTTCGGGATTACATTCCTGAAAAATTCAATTTCTCATAAAAAAAGCCTCCAAAACAAGTTAGAGGCTTCAATTTTGAGTCGCTCAATCAACGTTTCTGATACTGATCTTCGTAATATTTCAGGTAATTCCCCGATGTTACCTCATCGAGCCAGGTTTGATTTTCGAGGTACCAGTCGATGGTTTTTCTGATGCCTTCCTCAAATTGAAGCGATGGCATCCAGCCCAGTTCTTTCTGCAATTTGCTGGCATCAATAGCATAACGTAAGTCGTGGCCGGCACGGTCTTTCACAAAGGTAATCAGCTTTTCGGAAGTTCCATCAGCTCTGCCAAGTTTCTCGTCCATGATCTCGCAAACAAGCTTTACAATGTCAATATTTTTCCATTCGTTGTGCCCGCCAATATTGTAGGTTTGACCATCGCCTCCCTGATGAAAAATTACATCAATGGCACGGGCATGATCAACCACATAAAGCCAATCGCGAATGTTGAGGCCTTTGCCATAAACAGGAAGTGGCTTTTCGTTTCTTATATTATTAATAATCAACGGTATAAGCTTCTCTGGAAATTGATTTGGCCCATAATTATTAGAGCAATTAGAAATTACAACCGGCAGGTTATAAGTATCATGATAAGCCCTCACCAGGTGATCGCTGCTGGCCTTGGAGGCCGAATACGGGCTATGCGGATCGTAAGGTGTAGTTTCGTAGAAAAATCCAGTATGCCCAAGCGAGCCATAAACTTCGTCAGTAGAAATATGATAAAAGCGTTTGCCTTCAAAATCGCCCTGCCACTGATGACGCGCAGCATTGAGCAAGTTGACGGTGCCAACAATATTGGCCATAATAAACTCCATCGGATTAGCGATTGAGCGATCTACATGCGATTCGGCAGCCAAATGGATAACGCTATCGAACTGATGTTCCTCAAAAAGAGCCTGCACCTGCTCTCCATCAATGATGTCTGCCTTTATGAAATGATAATTTGGTTTATCTTCTACATCTTTCAGATTAGCCAAATTTCCGGCATAAGTTAACTTGTCGAGGTTGTAAATCTGATAGTTGGGGTAATTATTTACAAAAAGCCTCACCACATGAGAGCCGATAAATCCGGCGCCTCCGGTTATTAAAATCTTTTTCATATTTAATTGGTTTTCTTTTTATTACGATAATATTGTTCCCATTTCCAGGCAGAAGCGGTCATTTCGTCGAGATTTCTTTGAGCTTTCCATCCTAATTCTTCGTTTGACCAGTTTGGATTTGCCCAAACCTGTTCCACATCGCCCGGACGGCGATCAACGATTTTATAGTTCAGTTTCATTCCGCTAACTTTTTCGAACGACTTGATTACGTCCAAAACAGAATAGCCATTTCCGGTTCCCAGATTAAAAATCTCAAAATCACTTTTCATTTTTTGCTCAATCATACGTTTCACCGCAACCACATGGGCCTGAGCCAGATCCACAACATGAATATAATCGCGAATCGCCGTTCCATCCGGTGTGTTGTAATCTTCTCCAAAAACAGAAAGTTGCTCACGAATTCCAATCGCCGTTTGCGTAATAAACGGCACCAAATTGTTTGGTACGCCAAGCGGAAGTTCACCGATTTTTGCTGTTTCGTGCGCCCCGATGGGATTAAAATATCTTAACGCTATTGCATTTACCTTATTGGAATTGATGGTATCCTGGATAATTTCCTCGGAAATTTGCTTGGTATTACCATATGGTGATTCTGCCTTCTTTATAGGTGCATTTTCGGAAACTGGCAGCTCATCAGGCTGACCATAAACCGTGCAGGAAGATGAAAAAACCAGATTAGGCACACCGCTAGCAATCATGCTTTCGAGTATGTTTATCAGCGAGACCAGATTATTTCGGTAATACATCAAAGGTTTTTCTACAGATTCGCCAACGGCTTTAAAAGCGGCAAAGTGAATTACACCTTTTAAATCATAATGCCGTCTGAAAAACTCAGTTGTTTTTTGTTGGTCAGACAAATCAAACTGCTCAAAATGAGGTCTTTTTCCGGAAATTTCAGCGATAGCATCTACCACCCATTCCTGAGAATTTGAGAGATTATCCACTATCACAACTTCAAAACCCTCCTTTTGCAATTCCACAACCGTGTGTGAACCAATATAACCCGTTCCTCCCGTTACTAATACTTTCATATTCTGCTATTTGAAAAAATTTTTATTCAGAAATTTTACGAACGATTCCGTTTGAAAGCTGGTATTTTTCTTTGCTTTCAGGACATTGGGCCATTCCATGCTCATCAAACTTGAGGCGGTGGCCATATTCGCTCATCCAGCCCACTTGACGTGCCGGATTGCCCACTACCAAAGCATAGTCAGGAACTTCTTTGGTTACAACAGCTCCGGCACCAATAAAGGCAAATTCACCAATATCATTACCACAAACAATAGTAGCATTAGCACCGATTGAAGCTCCGCGACCAACGATAGTTTTAGCATACTCTGCTTTGCGATTCACNNACAACTCCTGGCGACACCACCACATTTTGTCCGAAATTACAGTTCTCGCCAATCGTACAGCCTGACATAATGTGCGTAAAATGCCAAATTTTTGTTCCCTTACCAATCTCACAGCCCTCATCGATCACAGCTGTTTCGTGGGCAAAATAATCATTGGTTGTTGTCATATGTTTCTATGGAAATAAAATTAATAAAGTATTTGGTTTAGCGGCTGCAAGTTACAAGTAATATTAGTTAATTGTGATACGTTAAGCCAAAAATATTTAAATTTACCACCATTAAGTCAAAGTTTTGACAGTAACACAATTTTAAATTTTCGTCCGCTGAAATCAAGAGATAAACTTATGAAAAAGCTGGTCTCTTTTCATTCTTATAAATCAATTAATCCTCTGATTTCCTGCTATTCAGAGCGTTTGCTTTTGTTGATATTATTTTTCATTTCAGGAATTTTTTCCGGCTCGATTGCCCAAAGCTATTACAAAGTAAATCATTTTAGCCCGGATATGTACAAGGCTGGCAACCAAAACTGGGACATGAGTTTGGATGAGGAAGGAACTGTATTTTTGGCCAATAATAAAGGTTTGTTTGTATTAGACGGCACCGAAACAAAACTATTTGAAACCCCTTCAAAAACTATTGTGAGATCAGTTTTTACTCATGATAACCGTGTTTTCACAGGCAGTTTTGAAGAATTTGGATTCTGGGAAAAAGATGAGAATGGAGTTTTTTCGTATTCCAGTTTAAGCGAAAATATTGATAAAGAAACACTTAAAAATCAAGAATTTTGGAAAATAACACGCCATGAAGGGAGAACTTATTTTCAAAGCTTCGGCGCATTATTTTACCTTGAAAATAAAGAACTCAGGCAGCTGGATATTCCCGGATCAATATTGTTTTTACTAGATAGTGGAGAACGGCTTTTCGTTCAGGAAATTGGAGGTTTGTTATACGAAATTATTCAGAATGAGTTCATTCCTCTAAAAAACAGCGAACAATTTAGCTCAACGGAAGTGAAAACGGCAATAGCCTTATCCTCACGGAAGATTCTTTTTGGAACCAGCTCTCAGGGTTTGTTTGTTTTGGAAGAAAACGATTTTAAACCCTTTGCAAACGAAGCTCAGGAAGCTCTTAAAACCAGCATTTTAAATAATGGACTAAAAATTGGCAACCGACTAATTTTTGGAACAATATTGCAAGGGCTCTATATTTTGAGAACCGATGGGACGCTGGAAAATCATTTAAATAGTTCTAATCATTTGCAAAACAACACTATTTTATCACTGATAAGTGATAATGATAACAACCTTTGGGCTGGACTTGATAAAGGATTTGACTTTATTTGGTTTGGCTCACCCTTCGAAAATTACCATGAGCCAGATGTTGACATAGGCTCAGTTTATGCAGCAGCTTTGCATAAATCAAAATTGTATATCGGCACTAATCAAGGGATTTATAAGTTTAACTTAGATAAATCCGGGACTTTTATCAATCCTGTTTTTATCCCCAAAAGCCAGGGACAAGTTTGGTTTATCCGCGAAATTGAAGGGCAACTTTATTGTGGCTTAAACGAAGGAACCTATTTGATCAAAGAAAACCAACTCATTGAAGTAAGCGACATCAATGGCGGCTATAACCTGGAACCCTATCAGCAATATCAAGAGATAAGATTGCAAAGCACTTATAATGAAATTGTTGTATTTGACAAAGCAAAAGGCTATTGGTCAAAAAAAAATGTTTTAGAAGGCGTGAATGCACCACAAAGGTTTTTGGCTTCAGATCATCTGGGGAATTTACTGCTGGGTCACACCATAAAAGGTCTCTATTTATTAAAGCCTAATTCGCGCTTTGATAGTGTGTTAAGCTACTCGCAACTAAATAAAAACAACGGTTTGAACTTCACCTCAAACAGGCTTTTTACTGTTGACAACCGCATTTTGATACCTTCGGGCGATTCCATTTTTCAATGGGATGCCATGAACGAAAAAATTATCCCCTACACAGCATTAAACCAGCAACTGGGTAGTTTTGCAGCAGCTAAAAATATACTTAACGCTGGCCACTACAAATATTGGCTTATAAAAGATACTGAAATTGGACTGTTTGAAATTCGTTTCGGAACTTCAAAGTTGCTCTACAGAATCTTACCCGATCTTTATGATTTGAACCTGATAGAGGATTATGAACAAATTATTCCGCTCAACGATAGTTTACATATTTTTTGCCTCGAAGATGGCTTTTCCATCCTTAACATCAATCGATTGAACAGACTTACAGAAACACTTTCTCCACCTTTTGTAAAATCCATCTCTTTCACAAATATCTCAAACAAAACAGAATCATTTTCACCTGAAGGTAAGGTGCTTAAGATCAAAAATACATTCAATACTTTTGAAGTAACCTTCTCAAATGCTGATCCGGTTGGTCGTAAAAAGTATTTCCAATACCGCTTGATCGGTCTGGAAAAAAGCTGGAGTGAATGGACTGACCAAAGCAAAGTTCAATACTCAAGACTCCCATCAGGAAATTACAGATTTGAAGTGAGAACTTTAAGCTCAAAAGGAATTATTACACCCACCACTAGTGTAAACTTTGAGATTAAACGCCCTTGGTTTTTATCCACTTTTGCCATTAGTTTGGATATCCTGCTCATTCTTAGCCTGATAATCCTGATTCGAATTACTTATAGAAGACGAAAATGGAAACTACAGGAAAAGATTTTAAAAGAAGAACGTCAAAAACTCATACAGGAAAAAGAACATGCCGAAGCTGAAATGGTGAAACTTTCCAATGAAAAGCTTCAATCTGAGATTTCAAATAAAAATATGGAGTTAGCCAAAAACACCATGTTGATGATTCAGAAAAATGAGTTACTAATTGGAATAAAAGACGAACTCGATGCCCTAAAAAATGAACTTGGCTATCGCTTGCCCAATAAATACTATGTTTCGCTTGCCCGACAAATCGACAAAGGCTTAAACAGCGAAAATGACTGGGAAATGTTCGAACATCTTTTTGATCAGGCACACGAAAATTTCTTTAAACGTCTTAAAACCAGCTTCCCTGATCTTACATCCAGCGATCTCAGATTATGTGCCTATTTAAGGTTAAATCTCTCAAGTAAGGAAATAGCACCTTTATTGAATATTTCTGTTCGGGGAGTGGAAGAAAAACGCTACCGAATCAGGAAGCGTTTGGGTCTTTTTTCTGATCAAAGCTTATCAGATTTCATTGTTAGTTTTTAAAAAATTGCCTCTAATACATTCCTCAAACCTCAATTTTAAGCATTAAAACAAGAACTTTTAAGCATTATCATCCAGTTTTGTTCAAGATATCATACCAGAGTTTTAAAAATATTGTAAAATTTATTCGATTATTATAATCTGTTTTACAACTATTTATAAACTTTTCATGTACTATGATGAGGTAATAAAGGGGTAATAAAATCAAACAAATTTATGCCGAAGTAGTCAAGTTGATGTAAATTCCTCGCAATCGTTTGCGCTTCGTTGTAACTTTAGCAAAAAATTTAAGCGCAGTGCGAAACAATTTTAAAGAGAAAATTAAAGGATGTTCACAATTAGCATTAGCCATCACGCTATTGGCTGGTATTTTTCTAGTGAACAGTTCATGCAACTTTACTGGATCTTCAAATAGTTCAAACGCGCCCAAACCTGAATTCAGCTTAACAAAAGAAGCCTTTCTAGCTGATCTTAAATTGCGCACTTTCAATTATTTCTGGCAGGTTGTTGATTCTGCAACCTGGCAATCAGACGATCGCTATCCTACGAAACATTTTACCAGCATTGCCGCTACCGGTTTTGCACTTCCTGCTTACATAATAGGTGTTGAAAATGGATATATCAGCAGAAGCCTTGCTGCCAAAAGAGTACTAAACACACTTCAATGGTTAATAAATGCTCCTCAAGGTGCTGAAAAAGAAGGATTCAGTGGGCATCACGGATTTTACTATCATTTTTTGAATTACGGAAGTGGAACACGGTACAAAGATGTTGAATTGTCATCCATCGACACAGGGCTTTTAATGGCTGGCATTCTAACCGTGATGAGTTATTTTGATGAAAATGAACCCACCGAGCAACAAATCAGGAAGCTTTCGGATGAGCTGTTCCGAAATGTAAACTGGGAATGGATGATGGACAATAAAACCACAATGAGTATGGGTTGGAAACCTGAATCTGGCTTTATTGAAGCCAAGTGGAAAGGTTATAACGAAGCCATGATTTTGCTCATTATGGCTATGGGATCTCCAACTTATCCCCTTTCGGAAAATTCATGGGATGTTTGGACCTCAACTTATTTGTGGGAAAACTTTGAAGGCTATGAGCATGTTAACTTTGGTCCACTGTTTGGCCATCAATATTCACACGCATTCATTGATTTTAGGGGGATACAGGATGATTATATGCGAGAGAAAAATATTGATTATTTCGAAAACAGTCGTCGTGCTACCTTAAGTAATCGCGCCTACTGCATTCGTAATCCATTGAACTTTAATGGATACAGTGAAAATATCTGGGGACTTACAGCCAGTGATGGTCCAGGACTAGGCTGGAAAAAATGGAATACCGACAGTGTCGATTTCAAATCATACAATGCCAGAGGAGTAGCTGTAGATTACAATCAGGACGATGGCACTATTGCTCCCACGGCAGCTGGAGGCTCGATCCCCTTTGCACCGCAGGAAGCAACAGACGCACTATTCGAAATGTATCAAAAATTCGGAAATGAAATCTACCGCAAATATGGTTTTGCTGATGCTTTCAATCTAAGCGTAAGTGTAACAGGATGGTTTGCACCTGATTATATTGGAATTGATCAGGGAGCACTCTTGCTTCAACTTGAAAACCATCAAAGCGAATTGATCTGGAACATTTTAAAGAAAAATCCCTACATCATCAAAGGCCTGCAAAAAGCAGGTTTTAATGGCGGATGGCTCGACGAAATTAAACAACCTTGACAACTTATAATCAAACTTATGAATAAATATCTACGCTTATTGAAACCTGTCCTATTTAGCATTGGGTTGCTATTTATAGGTACGAATCTGTTTGCACAACAAATCGTGACTGGTGTAGTAACGGGTAGCGACACCAAAGAAACGCTTCCCGGGGTAAATATTGTTGTGAAAGGAACCACTAAAGGAGTGATTACAGACCTCGATGGCAATTACACGATTGAGCTTCAGGCTGATGAAAAAGTGCTTCAATTTTCTTATACTGGTTACGAAACTTCAGAAATTGAAGTAGGCGGTAGAAATGCCATCAATGTCGAATTAATAGTAAGCAGCGAATTACTCGATGAAATTGTAGTAATCGGATACGGAACAGTAAGAAAAAGTGACCTTACAGGTGCTGTTAGCTCCATCAAATCAGAAGAAATAAGTAAAATCACCAGCATCAACCCCGAACAATCCCTGCAGGGAAAAGTAACTGGTGTGCAAGTTAGCAGCAACTCTGGTGCTCCAGGTTCAGGTGTTACAGTGCGCGTTCGCGGAATTGGTACAATCAACAACTCCTCACCTATTTATGTGGTTGACGGCATGATTCTGGATGATATTTCTTTCCTCAATTCAGCAGATATCCTTTCGATGGAAGTACTCAAAGACGCTTCTGCCACAGCAATTTACGGTTCAAGGGGAGCCAATGGCGTTATTTTAGTTCAAACAAAAACCGCTGAACAACAACAAACAAAGACCCAATTTAATTTCAGTGCCGAATATGGCATTCAGCAGCTTGCAGAAAAAATCGACCTGCTTGATGGCAGACAGTTTGCAATTATCTCCAATGAAATCAGGCCAGGCTCTTACAACAATGTAGATGCTGTGCCAAATACTGATTGGCAAGATCTTATTTTTCGCACTGCGCCTATGCAAAATATTCAGCTCTCTATTTCAGGAGCAACCGAAAAATCAAATTATTACATTGGTTTAGGAGCATACAATCAAGATGGGATTATTCCCCAAAGTTTTTATCAGCGTTTGAGTATTAAACTCAATAATTCCTATAATGTAAATGACCGTGTTAAAATTGGGAATAATTTTACCATCACACCTTTTAAGCAGCGTAACGCACCAAACGTAACCTATCAGGTTTACAGGGCACAACCTGTTTTGGAACCCTATTATGATGACGGAAGTTTTGGTGTGGTTTACAATGTTGGAAATCCGCTGGCCGATCTGGCTTATTCCAACGATTATCGCTCAGGGGTCAGAGGTGTTGGAAATCTTTTTGCAGAAGCAACAATTGCAAAAGATTTCGTATTCCGTTCAAGCTATGGCATTGACGCCTCCTTTAACAAAGCAAAGCGTTTCACACCAGCCTATACCATTTATAATCCTGACGGCACGGCATCGCAGCAGCAAAATCTTTTCAGCGATTTGGCTAAGAGCTCAAGCGATAATTTCAGTTGGCTATGGGAAAATACCCTTACTTACAACAAGCAATTTAACGAACACGCTATCAATGCAGTTGCGGGTTACACTATGCAAAAAATCCGCTCGGAATCTCTCGGCATTTCCGGACAAAATCTCATTCGGGATGGCGAAGATTTTTGGTATATCGAACCACCATATGTAATTGATGAAAGCAACAATATCAATATGTTACAAAGTATTTTCAATGGTGTGGATGCCAATCAATACTACAATATGATATCGTATCTTTTCCGTGCCAACTATACTTACGACAACAGGTATATTGCCACGGTAACATTCCGGCGTGACGGATCATCCAAATTCAGCACCGAAAACCGCTATGGTAATTTTCCCTCATTTGCGCTGGGTTGGAATTTGATCAACGAAGATTTCATGCAAGATATGGGGCAACTTTCCAACCTGAAAGTACGTGCCAGCTGGGGCAAGATTGGTAATGACAAGATCAGCTATTTCGACCGCTTTGCACGTGTTCAATCTGACCTTTTTGCCATTTTTGGCAATCCGGATGCACCATTTCCGGCAGCCACATACATCAAAACAGGAAATCCTGACCTGAAATGGGAAACGACCTCCCAAACAGATATCGGACTTGAAGTCGGCTTTTTTAACAACCGGCTTACCGGCGAATTTGACTATTACAACCGGCAAACAGATGATATTTTAGTTGAATTATCTACTCCCGGACATCTGGGCAACGGCCAGGGCGTAAGGGTGAGATACAATGCAGCCTCCGTGTTAAACCGCGGTTTTGAGTTCAACCTGCAATGGCGCGAAAAAATCGGAGATTTAAGCTATAGCATTGGGCTTCTGGGAACTACAATCCATAATGAAGTACTCAATATTGGAGGAAATAGCGGCGTAGATTCTGTACTTGTAAGCGGATATTTGGGGAATGGTATTCCTGTAACCCTTACCAGCGTTGGCAAACCTGTGGGTGCATTTTATGGTTATGTAACCGATGGTGTCTTCCAAACTCAGGCCGAGCTCGATGCCTATCCGCATATGTCACAAGCTGGTGTGGGTGATTTGCGCTTTGTTGATATTAATGACGATGGCCGCCTCGACGGAAATGACCGTACTTATATAGGTTCTCCAGTGCCGGATTTCATTTTTGGTCTTAATATAAATCTGGCTTATAAAAATTTCGATTTTTCACTTGATATTCAAGGCCAAACCGGCAATAAAATTTTCAATGGCAAAGATGTAGTGCGACCTGATCCCTATAATTTTGAAGCACGCGTTTGGGATCGATGGACAGGCGCCGGCACCAGCAACCAAGAACCAAGGCCTTCCTTTGGTGGATATAACTATACTCCCTCAGACAAATTTATCTTCGATGGTTCCTTTATCCGTCTAAGAAATGTGATTTTGGGATATACCCTACCGGAAAGAATTTCGCAACGGCTTGCTATCTCAAATATCCGGCTTTATGTGAAAGCCGCCAATGTTTTAACGCTCACAAAATATACCGGTTATTCTCCTGAAATAGGCAGTTACGATGTGCTTTCAAACAACATCGACAACGGGATTTATCCCATTTCGGCTGTTTATGCATTTGGTATTAATGTTTCATTTTAAAAGATCCAACTCATGAAAAGTAATTCATTAATAATCATACTGATCATCACATTGTTAGGCTTTAGTTCCTGCGAAAAATTCCTGGATGTGAACCCACAGGGCGAGCTAACACAAGAAGCATTTCCAACAACGGCTTCTGATGCACTATTGGCAACAAATGCCGTTTATACTACCCTCCGAAGCTGGCATTATCATTCTGGCGGCTTCCCGATTTTGGATATTATGTCGGATGACGCCCTCAAAGGAAGTAATCCCAATGATGCGTTGAACACTGTTGGGCCTTATAACACCTTCAGTATCACAACCACACAAGACGGTTTAGATCGTTGGTGGGCAGCACTTTATCAAGGTATCAAACGCGCCAATGTGGTTATCGAGAAAGTAGCTGAAATCAATATGGACGAACAGCTGCAAACACGCTATATTGCTGAAGCACGCTTTTTGCGTGGACTTTATTACTTTGATCTTGTAAGGGCTTGGGGTGGAGTTCCCATCGTTACCACAACCGATCCAGAGCTAAAAATACCAAGAGCCACAGCAGATGATGTTTACAGCCTGGTAGAAGAAGACCTGCTTTTTGCTGTTGAAAATCTCCCATCCAAAGGTACCTATGGCACAAATAATTTTGGAAGAGCCACTACAGGAGCCGCAAAAGCTCTTTTGGCAAAAATGTACCTCTTTAGGAAAGACTTTGTGAATGCAGAAAAATATGCTTTAGAAGTCATCCAATCAGGACAATACGATCTGGAACCCAATTTTGCAGATGCCAATGGCAAAAATGGCGAGCATGGCATAGAATCTGTTTTTGAAATCGGTGCTATGGAAAACGAATCCACACTTGGCGATCAGTATGCCAACACACAGGGCGTTCGGGGAACACCCAACAGAGGCTGGGGTTTTAACCGTCCAACACTTGAACTAAGATACTCTTTTGAAGAAGGCGATCCCCGAAAAGACCTTACCATAATCGACCTTGGAGAAGAAATTGACGGCATTTTGATTCAAGGCGACGGAACTACACCGGACGAGACCTATGATGAAGATGGCAACCTGATCGAAATAGAATGTTACAATCAGAAAGTTTGGATTCCGGGCACAAGCACCGATTCGCAATTTGGCCATAACCGCAGATTGATTCGCTTTGCTGATGTTTTGCTTATGGCCGCCGAGGCGTTGAATGAAAATGGCAAATCAGGCGAAGCACTCATCCACCTCAATAGGGTAAGAGCCAGAGCTCGTCATGGGAATCCTGATATTCTACCTGATATCAATGAAACAAATCAAACTGTCCTGCGAGAAATCATCCTTAATGAACGTCGCCACGAACTGGCTCTCGAAGGACATCGTTTCTGGGATTTGGTTCGCACTGGCTATGCACCGCAGTTCATGGGTCCTCGCGGATTTGTAAGTGGCAAACATGAACTTCTGCCTATTCCTCAAAACGAAATAGATATTTCACAAGGCGTTTTAACGCAAAATCCAAATTGGCCTTAATTATCTAACACTTAAATTTTTAGTATTATGAAACAATTTACCATTTTAATTTTAGCCGTGCTTATGAGCACTGCTTATGTGCAAGCTCAAATGATCGAGGATTTTGAGCATATCCCACTAAACCTAATGCTTGGGGGCAATGACGATAACAGTACAATGACGATTGTACCAACACCAGAAGGCACCTCAAACCCAAGCTCGCATGTTGTTAAGTATCATCGCAGCATGAATGGCGTGCCATGGGGCGGTTTTTGGTCGGCATTACCCGAACCACTCGACCTGACAGAAAATAAATACGTGCATGTAAGGGTGATGAAAACCCGCATCAGTCCATTGAAATTTAAAGTTGAAGGTGGTCCCAGTGGTAACCTCGAAATTGCCAGCATGAACCCACAAACAGTTGTAAATGAATGGGAAGACATTGTATTCGACTTCTCCGAAAAAACTGGCCTTTGGAATGTGATCGCCTTTATGCCTGATTTTGAAGATCCATTAACCTTAACTGAAGACATCGAAATTTATTTCGATTACATTATGGTCAACAATGATCCCACTCCCGGCAGCGATGCCGTATATGTGATTGAAGATTTTGATCATATCCCACTCAACCTGATGCTTGGCGGCGATGCCGACAACAGCAGCATGGAAGTTGTTGCAAATCCTGATCCGGATGACGTAAATCCAAGTGCTAATGTGGTTAAGTTTCATCGCAGTATGAATGGCGTGCCATGGGGCGGTTTTTGGTCAGCATTGCCAGAACAGGCAGACCTTACTGAAAACAAATATGTTTATGTTAAAGTTTGGAAACCCAGAGTAAGTCCTATCAAATTCAAAATGGAAGGCGGCCCTTCGGCAAACCTCGAAATATTTAGCATGAATCCGCAAGAAGTTACAAGCGGCTGGGAAGAATTCGCATTTGATTTTACTGACCTGACAGGCCTTTGGAATGTAATTGCCTTTATGCCTGATTTTGAAGATCCGCTTACACTTACCGAAGATATCGACATTTATTTTGATGATATCCGACTGATGCCAGATCCATTAACAAATACACCTGAATTACAAGCTTCAAGTCCGCTTAAGGTATTCCCAAATCCGGCACAGGATTTCATTACTATCCAGCTTGATGAGCTGATCCGCGAGGTTCAGATTTTTGATTTGAGCGGTAAACTGATACTACAATCTAACAGCCTGAGCAAAGAGGACAGAATTGACCTGTCAGGATTAAGCAAGGGAATGTATATCTTGAAAGTTAACACTTTAAACAATTCTTATTCACACAAAATAAATCACTAACACTTTAACACAATTAATTTATGAAAAAGCAATTTCTAATTTTCTTCTTATTGGTGCTCACATCAGCAGCTATGATATTAAATAGCTGTAAAAAGGATGATGATCCGGTTGATCTGGTGCTAACAGGATTAGCTGCCGGCGACATCGATTTGAATGGTGCTACTTCTCCTTCGAACGTGCCCGTTGAGCCTGTTTTTACGGCTACTTTCAATACCGATATTGATGCTGCAACGGCAACAGCGACAAATATTACCCTAACACAGGATTACGACAACACAAATATTCCTGTAACGGTAAGTGTAAATGCAAATACCATTAACATTACACCCCAAAATGCACTGGGAAATGGAACGCTCTACAAACTCGAACTTTCGGGTGGCATCCTTTCAACCGATGCAAAACCGCTGACTGCTGTGAGCAGAACGTTTACAACCGTGGGGACTTTCTCTCCCGCCGGAATTGTTGCGCACTGGACTTTCGAAGACAATGCCAATGACCTTGTAGGAAATTATACACCATCTGCAAGTGGCGTTGTTGATATTGCTTACAATGCAAGTCGTAATGCAGAGGCCGGAAAAGCTGCAACTTTCAATGGCACAACAAGTATCATCGAAATTCCAAACGGAGATCAGTTGATCAATACCCATGATTTCACGATTAGTTTTTGGGTAAAAACAAATTCTGAAGGCATTGAACATGGTCATTTTGTAATGGGACTGGGTGCTTTCTACGGTATGCAATTTGAAATCTTTGGTGGTTATGACGGAGCTAAATTCGCATTTCAATACGAAATGGGAGATGGCACCACAGCAGCCGAAGACATGTGGTTCCCTGCCGAAGCAACAGATGCCTCCAATGGCGGTTGGCAAGGATGGGATTTTGCCAAAAGTATTTCGGTGGATGACATGATGGCTCTGCTAAAAGACAATTGGCTGCACGTAACCTATGTGTATGATGCTGCTGCCAAAAAAGGTACACTCTTCTACAATGGCGAGAAAATGAAAAGTTTCGACTTTAATTTATGGCCCGAAGAAGATATCAAACGTACCGCAGTTGGGCTGAAATATGCCGGACAAGAACCTGATGTGGTAAATGAACTCGCGTTCGGATTTATCCATTCACGTGCTGGTACCATGTGGGATACCGAGCCATGGGGCGGATATGACTTCCCTGATGCCAATCATTTTAAAGGTCAGCTGGATGATGTCAAAATCTTCCACAAAGTTGTAACTGCAACAGAGGTTAGCTTGATGTACGAATCAGAAAAACCTTAAGATTAGTTTTTGATTAGTGAGTGATTGCTGCCTTTGAAGGTTTTATCCGGAAGGCCAGAAGAGAAAGCACCTTCAAAGGCAGCAATTTTTAATAAATACCAAAAATTATGCATTTTCAGGTAAAGTTATTAGCTGCATTTCTGATTTTACTTTTGTTCGTTGGTTGCAAGAAAAACGAAGACAAACCTGAAGCCCCTATTCTTTTTCAATTAATTGAAGTGAAAGCAAATGATCAAATCATTCGTGCTGAATCATCAAATGAAGAGGTGGCTATAAACAGTAAGTTTTACCTGAAGTTTGGTTCACAAATCGATAGCACTACTGTTCGTAATGCATTAAAAATCACAGAAAATCAGTCCAATTCCTCCTATTCGTATTCCTTCCTGCTCGAAAACAATAAAACAACTTTAGTAATACAACCCGATACCTTACTGCAATGGAGTTCTGATTATACGCTTCAGATAAGCGATCAGCTCAAAAGCACCTCCAATGAAGTCTTCCCTGGTGTAAGTCTGCAATTCAAAACAGAGCAAGGAAAATTAATCCTGCTTTCTGCTCAACTTAACAGCCAATCATTACTTGATTCGCAAAAAATTAAAAACATTCCCTACGACAGCCTTCATATTGAATTAACTTTTAATGAAGCTGTTGCCGCACAAAACATTACTGATAACATCAAAACCATTCCTACACATCCACTTCAGTTTGAATTTGCGGAGAATAACACAAAAATTATAATCAGCACCACAACAGAACTAGATTATTACCAACAATATATTTTCGTAATTACTGCTTCGCTCAATTCAGCCACAGGATTTGATTTTGAAGGATTTAACAAGCATTTCACTACCGGCCTTAATCCTAAAATAAAAAAGCCTGTAATCTCTGACGAGGAACTGCTTGACTTAACACAGGAGAAAACCTTCCACTATTTTTGGGACCATGCCCATCCAGTAAGCGGATTAGCCCGTGAACGCCTAAATTCAGGCGAAACAGTTACAATCGGCGGAAGTGGATTTGGGATTATGGCTATACTGACAGGAATTGAAAGAGGCTTCATCAGCCGAACGGAAGGTATTGAACGACTCACAACCATCACAAATTTCCTTGCCGAAGCTGACCGGTTTCATGGTGCATGGCCTCATTGGATGAATGGCACAACCGGACGTGTTATCGCCTTCAGTGCCAATGATGACGGGGGCGATCTGGTTGAAACCTCTTTTATGGCAGCCGGATTAATTACAGCGCGACAATACCTTAATCCAGCCAACAATACAGAATTGGCACTGATTAGCAATATCAATGAATTACTTGCCTCCATTGAGTGGAATTGGTACACACGCGATAATCAAAACGTACTTTATTGGCACTGGTCGCCACACAACGGATGGGCCATGAATATGCCAATCCGGGGATACAACGAAGCACTGATAACTTACATTATGGCCGCAAGCTCCGACACCTATCCCATTGATGCAGAAGTTTATCATCAGGGCTGGGCGCAATCAGGTGCAATTATCAACGGCAATGATTACTTCAATATTAATCTTCCGCTTGGCTTTGCATATGGCGGCCCATTATTTTTTGCCCATTATTCTTTTCTGGGAATGGATCCAAGAGGCTTAAGCGATACTTATGGTGATTATTGGACTCAAAATCAAAACCATACATTAATAAACCGGCAACATTGCATCGAAAACCCTAATAACTATTTGGGATATGGCTCAAATTGCTGGGGCCTCACAGCAAGCGATGAACCGAATGGTTATGGCGTGCACGAACCTACCAGAGATAATGGCACCATCAGCCCAACGGCAGCCTTATCATCAATGCCTTACACTCCGGAAAATTCGATGGAAGCATTAAAGCATTTCTATTATATACTCGGAGATAAAAGCTGGGGCGAATACGGTTTTTATGACGCATTCAATCCCGAAGAAAGCTGGTGGTCTGATGCTTACCTTGCTATCGACCAAGGACCAATCATCATTATGATCGAAAATCACAGAAGTGGATTGATTTGGGATTTATTTATGTCGGCTCCTGAAATACACGCTGCGCTCAATCAATTGAATTTTTCACATTTTAAAAAGTAAACTACTTAAAATGAATAAGTTTAAGATTTTTCTACCAGTAATCGCTGCACTATTCATCTTTGTATCGTGCAACAAATCTGCCCAAGTTAAAACAGATGAAATTGCTGTGAAAGTTGATTCATTAATCGAATTGATGACCATCGAGGAAAAAATCGGACAGCTCACGCTTTATACCAGCGATATGGATCAAACAGGAGCATTTATAAGAAAGGAATACGAAAGCGATATCAAGCAAGGAAAGGTTGGGGCAATTTTTAATGCTTACGGTGCTGATTATACGCGTCGCCTTCAGGAAATGGCCGTAAACAATACACGTTTGCGTATTCCACTGCTATTTGGTTATGATGTAATTCATGGACATCGAACAATCTTTCCTGTGCCACTGGCAGAAGCCGCAAGCTGGAATTTGGAAGCAATTCAAAATGCTGCCAGAATAGCTGCCGAAGAAGCCGCTGCAGAAGGCTTGCACTGGACATTTGCCCCGATGGCAGATATTGCAAGAGATCCCAGATGGGGCCGTATGGTAGAAGGTGCTGGTGAAGATCCGTTTTTGGGTTCGGTGATTGCCGCAGCACGAGTGAAAGGCTTTCAGGGTGAAAAACTTACTGATTTGAATACAGTAGCAGCTTGTATCAAGCATTTTGCAGCCTACGGTGCTTCACAAGCCGGCCGCGATTATCATTCGGTAGATATGTCCGAAATCATGCTGCGCGAAGTTTACCTTCCTCCCTATAAAGCTGCGGTTGATGCAGGCACTGTTACAGCCATGACTTCGTTCAATGATCTGAATGGCGTGCCTGCTACATCGAATCATTTTTTACTTACTGAACTGCTTCGAGACGAATGGGGCTTTGATGGTTTTGTGGTTACAGATTACACCTCCATCATGGAACTTCTTTATCATGGTGTAGCCGCCGACACTGCTCATGCAGCGGAATTATCACTCGAAGCCGGCGTGGATATGGATATGCAATCGGGTTTCTTTCAGCAATCGTTGGCACAACTTGTTGCAGAAAAACGCATCACCGAGGACTTGATCAATCAGGCAGTAAGCAGAATTCTTAGAGTAAAATTTGAGTTGGGACTGTTCGACGATCCCTTTCGATACAGTGATAAAGAGCGCGAAAAAAATAACATCATGCGTCCTGATCAGTTGGAAGCTGCACGTGATATGGCACGGAAATCAGTTGTGCTGCTGCGAAATGAAGAAAATACTTTACCCATTGACAAAAACGTAAAAACCATCGCTGTGATTGGGCCAATGGGAAGCAACCAACGCGATTTGATTGGAAGCTGGTCGGCGGCAGGCGACTGGACAAAAGCAGTAAGTCTGGTAAAAGGACTTGAAGAAAGGTTCCCTGACGCAAATATTATTGTTGAAGAAGGCTGTGCCATAGAAGGCAACGACAAATCAGGCTTTAAAAAGGCAGAAAATGCAGCAAAAAAAGCAGACTTTGTAATCCTTGCCCTTGGTGAGGCTTATTGGATGTCGGGAGAAGCAGCCAGTCGCTCTGAGATTTCGCTTCCTGGTGTGCAACAAGATCTTGCTGAACTGATTATAAACACAGGAAAACCTGTTGCTACAATAATTATGAGCGGAAGACCACTTACAATCAACTGGTTAGCAGAAAATAGCCCGGCAATTTTACAAGCCTGGTTTTTGGGCACACAATCCGGCCATGCACTTGCTGATATTATTTCTGGCGATTACAACCCATCAGCGAAACTTCCGGTTACTTTTCCGCGTAATGTTGGACAAATCCCAATTTATTACAGCATGAAAAATACCGGACGTCCCTTTGATGCCAATAGCAAATACACCTCCAAATACCTTGACGTTCCAAATGAACCGCTTTATCCGTTTGGCTTTGGCCTGAGTTACACGACTTTTACCTATGAAAATCTGAGTGCTTCAAAACCAAATTATGCGTTGAATGATTCGATAAAGGTAAGTGTTAAAATCAGCAATACCGGAAAAGTAGCCGGAGAAGAAATCGCACAGCTGTATGTGAAAGATCATGTAGCTTCGATGACAAGACCTGTTCGTGAATTGAAAGCTTTCAAACGCGTCTGGCTGGAGGCAGGAGCTACCGCTAAAGTGCATTTTAGTTTGCATCCAAATCAAATCGGTTTTTATCTTACGGAAAAAGAATCTGTAACCGAACCCGGAAAATTCAGCATATTTGTTGGTGGAAATTCCAATGCAAGTTTGGAAACAAGCTTTGAATTAAAGTAGATCGCTCATGATCAAGTGGTTAATAACATTTTTACTCATAATTTTTCTACTGCCACTCAGCTATGGACAATCGTGGCAAGCTGCTTATTATATTGCCAAAAATGACAGTCTGCCATTTCGGTTTGTCCAATCAGAATCTCAGCATACTGATCAAAAGCTGCCACTTTTAATCTTTCTTCATGGGTCAGGCGAGCGCGGCAAGGACAATCTGCTTCAACTGATTCATGGAGGAGATTTATTTTTGAACGCCCTTCAAAAAAATGCAATTGAAGGAATGATTGTTTTTCCGCAATGTCCTAAAGAAGATTATTGGGCACACGTTCAACGAAATGTTCATGAAGGTGATTCGCTTTCTTTCATTTTTTTTCCCGACAGCACTGCCACGCCAGCCATGAATCTGCTTCTGGGCCTCCTGGATTCACTCAGCCAGTTGCCCAATGTGGATGAAAATCGCATCTATATTGGCGGCTTGTCGATGGGCGGAATGGGCACTTTTGAATTATTGAGCCGACGCCCCGAAATGTTTGCCGCTGCTTTTCCCATTTGCGGAGGTGGCAATCCTGATGCGGTTAAAAACTTTAATCCGGAAACAGCGATCTGGGTTTTTCACGGTGCAAAGGATAGGGTTGTAAAACCTGCTTATAGCCAACAAATGGTAAATAAAATGCGTGAGCATAACATGAAAGTGCATCATAACATTTACCCTGAAACCGGCCACGATGCCTGGGACAATGCCTTTGCAGAACCTGAATTAATTAGATGGATTTTTATGCAACACAAACTTTGATCAGTTACCAGAGGATGCATGTTGGGCCAGACTAATCACCGAAATTCGTT
>DJWN01000042.1 GCA_002440975.1 Bacteroidales bacterium UBA6229 | reverse complement strand
GGAAGAATTTTCTGGAATATCAGGGTGTTACTTTGTTTAAGCCTAATCTCAAAGAGATGCGCGATGGTTTGGGCAGGTCAGGTGCTGTTCCAAACCTTTCTGATTTGTTCGCAGATGCCGCAATCTTACAGGAAAGGATGCAGCTGAAGTATATCATGGTTACGCTTTCTGAAAAAGGTGTTTTGATTCGTAAGCACGACAATGCTGAAACAGAAGAAATACATATTCCGGCACATCTACGGAATATTGCCGATGTTTCAGGTGCCGGAGATACGGTCATCAGTGTGGCAACGCTATGTCTGGCTCTTGATCAGGAGCCCGGAAATATTGCGGCAGTGGCAAACCTGGCCGGAGGCATTGTTTGTGAGGAGGTAGGTGTAGTGCCCATAAGTAAAAATAAATTACACGATGAAGTGCTTAGACTTCTGATACATTAAACTATTATTATGTCAGAACCAAAATCCAGGAAAGAGCAAGTGCGGCTGATGTTTGATAACATTGCCCACAAATATGACTTTTTGAATCATTTCTTATCAGCAGGGATCGACAAAGGCTGGCGTAAGAAGTTAGTGAAGATGGTACAACATCATCAGCCACAGCATACCTTGGATGTGGCAACAGGAACTGCTGATCTGGCCATTGCCCTGGCTCAAAAGACTAAAACACCTATCACCGGCATCGATATTTCGAATGGGATGTTGGAAATAGGTCGGGAAAAACTGAAAAAACTTAAACTCGATCATCAAATTGTGCTGCAACAAGCTGATTCAGAAAACCTGCCTTTTGACGATCAAACTTTTGATGCAGTAATGGTGGCTTTTGGCGTTAGGAATTTTGAAACCCTGGATAAAGGGCTAAAAGAGATGTTTCGTGTTCTCAAACCTGGTGGGATACTGGCGGTTCTTGAGTTTTCGAAGCCCAGGAAATTCCCTGTAAAACAATTGTATAACTTTTATTTCAAATACATTTTACCCATGCTTGGCAGGCTGATTTCCAAAGATAAAGCTGCTTATACCTATCTGCCCGAATCCGTTGGTCAGTTTCCGGATGGTAAGCTGTTTCTGGAACGTTTGGAATTGTGTGGCTATACGAATAATGCAGAAAGGCGACTTACATTTGGCATTGCAACCATTTACACCGGATTTAAAGCATACTTGTGAGCAATTAGTATAAATCTCTATTTTTGCCCCTCATTACCCTATGGATGTATCATGTGCTGTAATAATCAGGATAAATTGGCGTTTGAGCAATAAATTGTAAATATTATATCTTTTGAAAAAATACTTGCCACTACTACTTCTCGGATTAATCGTTCTCATTGCTTCATCCGAAGCAACCGCCCAACGCAGAAAGGTGATGAACCTGCCCAAATATGACCTTGAACCCTATCATTTTGGTTTTATCCTGGCAGTCAATGAAATGCATTTCTCGTTGAAGTTAAAGGATGGTTTTCAAAATGTTTTCCATGAGCCGGAATTATGGCCCGAACGACCTTCCTCTGATTCGCTTCAGCTTATGAATATGACACCGGCCGCAACCCCGGGTTTTACGATCGGCATCGTTGGCAACTTACGACTTGCTAATCATTTCGATCTGAGGTTTGTTCCTTCGTTGAGTTTTGGCGAAAGGCACATGGACTATCAGGTTAAGGAGTATAGAAATGGTGCTGATAGCTTGTTTTCATTTCGCAAAAGCAATGCGTCCACTTTTGTTGAGTTTCCACTTTTTCTTAAATACAGGTCGAAACGACTTAACAATGCCGCAGCTTATATCATTGGTGGGGTAAATTACCGCATTGACCTGGCTTCGCAAAAGAAAAATGAAAAAGAAATTTTAGTGGATGGCTCGCCTACTACTATCATCGAAGGAATAAGAATAAGTCGAAACAGTATGTCGCTGGAAATTGGAACAGGTTTTGATTTCTATACCAATTTTTTCAAATTCGGGGTGGAGCTGAAAATGAGTTATGGATTAGGAAACCTGGTAGAAACTGACAAATATATCTACACTTCGAGCATCGAGAGCCTGAAGAATAAATTATTTCAAATATCATTCACATTTGAATAAACTTTTATGGAAACCGCGAAAACAAGGGATGAATTGTTTAAAACATTGATTGGTAAATCTACCCTGAAGCAGGATATTTATGCCAATACTTTTGCTGCATTGCGTTTGTTTAAATCAGTGATTGAAGAGCTTACCAAAGATTACCTGGTGAAGTTTGAATCAATGAAAACACATCGCAATATTGCTTTTGAAAACCGATATCGGGGTGATTTTGAAATAGAACTGAAGTTTGGTGGCGATATTTTGCTTTTCCTGATGCACACCAATGTTTTTGAGTTTAACCGCGATCATGATATCATGCGTTCGCCCTATATCCGTGAAGACAGAGAAAGGTCGTATTGTGGGATAATCAATATCTACAATTTTCTCTCGGATTCTTTTAAATACAACCGCTACAACGATATTGGCTATCTGATTGGCAGGGTATTCATTAACAAGGAAAACCATTACTTTATTGAGGGAAAACGCGAACTGGGTCTTTTGTTAAATAATTTCAGTAAGAACGAGCTAAATCGTGAAGCTGCCTCCTCGCTTATTGAAGCTGCGATAACCTATACAATTAATTTTGACTTGCTTACACCACCTTATGAGACGGTTAAGATGGTAACGGTAAATGAAATGAAAAATACCCTGGATGCCATCTCAATGAAAACAGGAAAACGCTTAGGCTTTCATTTTCAGGCAGATGTGAATGGGGATGAGCTAAAATGAAAAAATTTTATAAAAATCTTGGACGGAAATAAAATTGTAGTATTTTTGCACCCACAATCGAAAACAAAGGCTCCCATCGTCTAGCCCGGTCAGGACGCCAGGTTTTCATCCTGGTAACAGGGGTTCAAATCCCCTTGGGAGTACAAAGTCTCTGAAGCAAAAGTTTCGGAGACTTTTTTTATTTCTAAATGGTTTAATGTCAGGTGCATACTTTATACCTAACTTACTCAATACTCCTTTATCACTGGTTTAATGCCCGAATCATTCCACTGCTTATTAGTTTGATCGTTTACCCACAAAAATGTACTGTTGAAAAGAATCAGAAAATTAGGGATTTAGCTTGTGATTGGTGCAAAGGATCGCAGAATATTTGCTACCTTTGTTACTGTTTATAAAAATAATTTGATGAGGGTATATTGCTGAATATTAATTTATTGTATGATTAATTCAGAAAATTTACCTTAACAATAAAACGAAATTTTATGCAAAGAGACGAAAAGATTTTTGACTTAATCCAACAGGAAAAGGAACGTCAGATGCATGGTATCGAATTGATTGCCAGCGAAAACTTTGTAAGTGACCAGGTGCTTGAAGCGATGGGGTCTGTATTGACCAACAAATATGCCGAAGGCTATCCCGGCAAACGTTATTATGGTGGATGTCAGATCGTTGATCAAACTGAGCAACTGGCTATTGATCGGGCATGTGAACTTTTTGATGCTGAGTATGCCAATGTACAGCCTCACTCGGGTGCTCAGGCAAACATGGCTGTGTTTTTGGCTTGCCTGCAGGCCGGAGACACCTTTATGGGGCTCGACCTTTCGCATGGCGGTCACCTTTCACATGGCTCGCCTGTAAACTCTTCAGGGATACTCTACAAAGCAGTATCGTATGGTCTGGATGAGGATTCCGGACTTTTAAACTACGACAAAATGGAGGCACTGGCCCTTGAGCATCAACCAAAACTGATTATTGCAGGAGCTTCGGCTTATTCACGCGATTGGGATTATGAGCGAATGCGCGATATAGCTGATCAGGTGGATGCCATCTTGATGGCTGATATTTCTCATCCTTCGGGCTTGATAGCCAGAGGTTTACTGAACGATCCGATAGAACATTGTCATATTGTTACCACTACCACGCATAAAACGCTGCGCGGACCTCGTGGCGGATTGATTTTGATGGGAGAGGATTTTGAAAACCCATGGGGTTTGAAAACTCCAAAAGGTGAGATAAAAATGATGTCGGCTTTGTTGAACTCGGCTGTTTTCCCCGGTATTCAGGGCGGCCCGCTCGAACATGTGATTGCCAGTAAAGCAGTGGCTTTTGGCGAAGCTTTAACCGACGAATATTTCCAATACATACTTCAGGTGAAGAAAAATGCTGAAGTGATGGCAAAAACGTTTACCGACAAAGGTTATCATGTGATTTCAGGCGGAACAGACAATCATTTGATGCTTATTGACCTGAGGTCGAAATTTCCTGATATCACCGGTAAATTGGTCGAAAACACACTTGTAAAAGCTGATATTACCATCAACAAAAACATGGTTCCTTTCGACAGCAGATCACCTTTCCAGACTTCCGGCTTAAGGGTTGGAACACCTGCCATTACTACCCGCGGACTTAAAGAAGAACATATGGCGTCTATCGTTGATCTGATTGATGAGGTGATCAGCAATATCGAGGATGAAAAAACAATTGCTGCAGTCAGAGCAAAAGTGAATAAAATGATGAAGGAGTTTCCACTTTTTGCCTGGTAAGTATTGTGTTAATTGTTAGTGAGCCTGATCAGGAATTCTGGTCGGGCTTATTTTCTTAGTATCGGAAGTGTTTCAATTGGTGTTTTTCATTTGAGCGAATCTGATGTTTTTTTACAATTAATTAACCTTTAAAACGTTCTCAAACCGAAGTTCTTATGTAGTTTTACTCCGATTTTTTTTNNATGGGTAAAAATACTTAAATCAACTCAGCTGATGAAAACACTTTATGTTGTACGTCATGCCAAATCATCCTGGGAATTTCCGGCTTTGCCAGATCTGGATCGTCCTTTACTTGAAAAGGGAAAGAAACGGACAAAAAGGGTAATTGATTTTTTATTGAAACATCATGTTAGGATTGATTTGATTATTAGTAGCTCGGCTCTGCGTGCCCGTGAAACTGCAGATTATCTTGCCCGTGGAATTGGATTTGATCCGGAAAGCATAAAACTTGATCCAAGTCTGTATCATGCTGACAGTGAGCTGCTTTTTGATCAGTTTCTGGATTTAAACGATGATATTACTTCATTGATGTTAGTTGGGCATAACCCAACACTCACTAATTTTGTGAATAACTGGCTGAACCCGCCCATCGACTGGTTACCAACTTCCGGTGTGGTTTGTTTTGAATTTGATGCCCTTAGATGGAAAGATATCCGAACCGCAACAGCAAGGGTTAAATTTGTTGCTTTTCCGAAGCTTATCAAAGGGCAGTAGGGTGTTTTCCTGAAAAGTTTTTTACTTGTATTTGTTGAAGAAGCTATGAAAAAAGATTTGATTAACAGGGAAGTCAGCTGGTTGCATTTTAATGCACGTGTACTGCAGGAAGCTATGGATCCATCAAATCCTTTGCTTGAAAGGCTGCGGTTTATCGGGATATATTCTAATAACAGAGATGAGTTTTTTCGCGTGAGAGTGGCTACTTTGCGCAGGCTTCGAAAGCTTAAAAAGGACAAACCCGAATACCTCTCCTATGATCCATCCAAAATTCTGAATCAAATCAGGCACATCATCGACGAACAGGAAAAAGCCTATATGGAGACCTATCTGGAAATAGCCGACGAGCTGACCAAATATGGAATTCATATTATTGACGAGCAAAACCTTACTCAGGATGAAGGAAATGCTGTAGTCAGTTATTTCAGAGAAGTGGTGCATCCGATACTTTTCCCGATCATGTTGAGCGGTTTGAGCAACCCTGATAATCTAAAGGATAATGCCATTTATCTGGCACTCATCTTAAAAAGCTCTTCTGGTGAGATGGAAGAGAACTATGCCCTTATAAAGGTTCCAACAGGCAGGATGTCAAGGTTTTTTATTTTACCAGGCAGCACCGAGGCAAATACCAAGGTGATGCTGCTTGATGATGTAATCCGTTTTAATCTTGGCGAAATTTTTCTCCCGTTTGGTTATGATAGTTTTGAGGCTTACTCAATAAAATTTACGCGCGATGCCGAGTTAGACATTGATAATGATATGTCGAAAAGTTTTATTGAGATCATGGCCGAAAGCCTGAAACAAAGAAAAAAAGGTGCTCCGGTTCGGTTTATTTATGACAAAAATATGCCTGAAGTGCTGCTGACTAAACTGCTCAAGAAGTTTAGAGTGAGTAAGAATGATATGATTGTCGGAGGCTGGAAGTATCATAACTTCAGAGATTTTATTGAGTTTCCGAAATTGGGCAATGCATCGCTTTGGTCGCCTGAGCTGGTACCGATTCGCCATCCTGATTTACCACTCTACCGAAGTTTGTTTAGCGTAATAGGTCAAAAAGATATCATACTGCATTATCCTTATCAAAGTTTTTCGCATGTGATCGATTTGTTAAGGGAAGCTTCCATTGATCCGAAGGTTCGGACAATAAAGATGACGCTATACAGGGCTGCACGCGATTCGAAGGTGATTAATGCACTCGTGAATGCTGCCCGAAACGGAAAAGCTGTCACAGTTTTTTTAGAGTTGCAGGCTCGCTTTGATGAAAAGGCAAACATACAATGGTCAGAAAAACTTCATGAAGAAGGCGTTAAAGTTATTAAAACAATTCCCGGACTTAAGGTTCACTCCAAGCTCTTGTTAATCAGGAGAAAAGAGGAGGGGAAAAATGTTTATTATTCCTATATTTCAACCGGAAACTTCAACGAAAGTACTGCCCGTGTTTATGCCGATGACAGTTTGTTTACCTGCGACGAAAGAACAGGCTTGGAAGTGGCGCAGATGTTTCAGCTGTTCGAAACTCCTTATGCTCCGCCGGAGTTTCGTAATCTGATAGTTTCTCCTTACGAAACGCGTACGCATTTTATCAAGTTGCTCAATGCCGAGATTCGCAACAAGAAAGCCGGCAAAGATGCCTGGGTGATTTTGAAGCTCAATAGTTTGGTTGATGAGCAGTTGGTTGCAAAGCTATATCAGGCAAGCAGTGCAGGAGTGAAGATTCAAATTATCTGCCGTGGAATTTGTGTTTTGATACCGGGTATTTCGGGCAAAAGTGAAAATATTGAGGTGATCAGTATTGTGGATCGTTTTCTGGAACACAGCCGGGTTTATGTGTTTGCCAATGCAGGCCAGCCGTTGTACTATATTTCGTCAGCTGACTGGATGGTCAGAAACCTTGATCATCGTTTTGAAGTTACAACTCCCGTGAAAGATCCTTTGCTTCAGCAGGAAATATTCGATATGCTCCAGATTCAGCTTCGCGACAATTGCAAGGCTAGATTGGTCAATAAAGATGTTGTAAACATCTATAAAACAAAGAAAAAGAATGAATCTTCAATCAGGTCGCAAATAGAGATTTATAATTATTTCCTCACAAAATCTTCACAATAGAGCGAGAATTGGCTTAAAAGTAGAATTTGATTTTTCGGGTTTTATAGTTGATAACAGCCTTGTATTGCTTTAGTAAATCGCCTCCCAAAACACCATCAATCTGTGGCAAGCCAAGGTGCTGATACGAGAGATGCACATGTTTCAGGTCGATGGCAACAGCCTGGTATCCATTGATTGTCAAATTGCCAAACTGCAATTTTTCGATTTCCAAAACCTCAGACGGCATCTCATTGGTTCCCAATCCTGTTGAGAGTTTTTCGTTTGCCTCAAATTGCGGGTTTGTTACAAATTGTCTGATGACGGTATTGTCAAAAACTGTTCTGGAGGCTCCTGTATCAATCAAAAAATTGGCTGGCACTGAATTGATCATACCCTTTAACATCAAGTGAAAACCATCATCTTCTATGCTAACCAATTGCATGGGGATTTCAGTAATACGCATCAGAAGTTTGGTTTGAGGGCATATTTATTGTAAAAATCTTCAATGATTGCCACAGATTCTTCGGCTGTGTCAACTAACTGAAAAATCTCAAGATCATCTTCATGAATATTGCCTGCTGTCAGCATCCGTTCTTTTATCCAGTCAACGAGTCCTTTCCAATATTCCTTGCCCACCATAACGATCGGAAACTTGATGAGTTTTTGGGTCTGAATCAAAGTGATGGCTTCAAAAAGTTCATCCATCGTCCCGAAACCACCTGGCAAAACTATATAGCCCTGCGAATAGCGCATGAACATCACTTTTCGAACGAAGAAATAATCAAATTCCAGAAACTTATCCCGATCGATGAAAGGATTTGGATTTTGCTCGAATGGAAGGTCAATATTTACGCCTACACTTTTTCCGCCTGCAAAATGAGCACCTTTGTTACCTGCTTCCATGATACCAGGCCCACCCCCAGTAATGATTCCAAATCCTTTTTTTGTTAAAAGGTAGGCAATTTCTTCCGTCAGGCGGTAATAATGGTCGTTGGGTTTGGTGCGGGCCGAGCCAAAAATTGCTACACAAGGCCCGATCCGGCCTAGCTTTTCGTAGCCATCCACAAATTCCGACATGATTTTAAAAACCGACCAGGAATCATGGGTTTTAATTTCGTTCCAGTTTTTTGCCTTAAAGGCTTTTCTGATTTTGTTTTCGTCTTGCTGGTTCATATCATACTTTCTTTATCGCTGAAATAACGCATAAATTGCACTCGTTCATAAAGGTCGGGTTTGCTGTATTTTTTCTGGCTGAGTTTGCCTCTGAAATCAGATAGCTTTGTGAAATTGTGCGATTCCATCCAGGTTGTAAGTTCGTGATGCATTACGTCCAGATAGGGCACGCCATGATGATAAAGGGCACTGGCTACCTGCACTGTTGTGGCACCGGCAAGCAATAGTTTGGCCACTGCCATGCCGTCCGAAACACCTGTAGAGGCTGATAAATCGCAGCCAGCGTGTCCGTACATCATAGCAATCCATCGAAGTGGCATAGTGATTTCGCCTGGCTGACTTAACACATTGGCTGAAGTTACTTCAAGTTTTTCCAGATCAAAATCGGGGCTGAAAAACCTGTTGAACAACACCAGACCGTCAATGCCTGAATGCGAGAGCTCACGAATCATATTTCCCAGATTGGAAAAATAATAGCTTATTTTGAGAACGACTGGGATACTGACTTGTTTTTTAACTTGTTTGATGATCTCAAAATAAATCTTTTCATTTTCGGCACTGCTGTTGCTGAGGTTCGACGGCAGCACAAAAACATTGAGTTCCAGCGCATCAGCTCCGGCCTTTTCAATTTCTGAGGTAAAGCTGATCCATTCGTAGGCTGTTCTGCAATTCACAGAAGCAATCACCGGAATTTTCAGCTCCTTTTTGGCCTGTTTGATGAGTTTGGTGTAATTTTCGAGGTTTTCCTGCCGGATACGAACATCCAGGTAATCAAGAAATTCGTCACGTCCGGTCTTGTCAGCTTCCACTTTTAAGGTATGCTCGTATTCGTGTGTGATTTCTTCCTCAAACAACGACTTCAACACCACTGCCCCAGCACCATGCTTTTCGAGGTTTTTGAGTTTGGAAACAGAATCTGTAAATCCTGAGCTAGCAGCAATAATAGGGCTTTTTAAGGCTAGTCCCAGGTAGGTGGTTGACAGGTCAATCATATGTTTCTCGGATTAGTGATGAATAATGGAGCTAAAGTACGGCATCAAACTGAGAACTGCAATTCGACTGCCTGTTTTTTTGCGAAGTCATTTTCAATAAAAAAAACCGCCCAAAATTTTCGGGCGGCTTTCAATTAGTATGTTCTGGTTATTACATTGGTTTAGTCTTCCTGATGTGGTTTGACCAGCTCGATCAATTCCGGAAGATCCATTCCAAGATTTTTGAGGTGTTCAATCTTTGGCACCCCGTTTTTTGTCCAGCCACGACGTTTGTAAACAGCATCCAATAGTTTTTCATATTGTGATTCGCGAAACTCGCGGTGTTTGGCCATTTTCTCTTCTGTTGATTTTCCTTCCGGATCCACGCCAATGATTTCTTTCAACTGTTTGTCGTATCGATCGGCACGACTTTCATACTCCTCAATCGTAACAGGTCCGGCAGCCCGATAGGGTTGTGCATCGAATTTTCTTGTTCCAAAGCCACGGCGCAAATTGAAGATACGCTGGAAATTATAAACACGTTCCGATTGACGTATCATTTCTTCCTTGTCGAAGTCTTTTCCTGTTACGGCTTTGTATATGGTAACGTAATTATCAACATGCTCCGGAACTTTTGCCGGTTCATCGGTTTCGTGATTATTCTCAGGCTCCACATCATTCCAGGGGAGCTTGCACAAGCCAACCAAACCAAACCAGGTTCTGAACATTGGGAAATAGTGCAGGGCTTCTGCTTTATCTTCGAATGTAGGAATTTGGTTGTTTACCATATCCATAAAAATCAACCAGGCTTCATCATGCTGTGGCCCTTTGTTGGTCATGGCATAGCCGCCTTGTTGTGCGAGCGATTCTTTGGAAACATATTGCGAATATTCAAGGCCTTTGTTTTCCATGCCGATATCCTGAATAAATTGCGGATCGCCCCAACCATTGGCAATAAATAGCTCTTTGAGTTTGCGAACACCCATTCCGGCAATTTTTCCAAAACCTTCTCCTCTGGCAAGTTGGTGCAACAATTCCATGGCATCATCTGCATTTCCGAAATTTAGTTTTAATCCGCCAGTGCGTTCTTCATTCAGGATACCATTTTCAAAACATTCCATCACAAAACCCAGAATCGTTCCCCAGGTGATGGTGCAGATGCCATAAGTGTCGCAATAAAAATTGGCTTCGATGGTGAAGTCGGGATTAAAAATTCCGGCAATAGAGCCAAGTGATGAAGTTGTTTCGTACTCCGGGCCATCAACGATTACCTTATCGCCAGCGTAAGGGCCGGTACGAAGCAGGTAATTGTCAACGCCTTTGGCACAGGCCATATTGCAACCAATCCAGCAACCGTCAGGTATTCCCTGCGTGAAGCGGGATTTCCATACCTCACTGTGGATTTTGTAAGCATCAGGGTGGCTGCCAAATTTGAAATTATGAACGGGCAAGAGATCGTAGTCGTTCATGATATTGGTGAGATGTGCAGTTCCTTTGGTACGCATTTCAGCCTGCTTGTCATCCAGTTCACGCATTTCATGGTTAAACCGCTGGCCGCGCTCCATGATGGCTTTTAGATCAACAACATTGTTGAGATTTCCTTTTACACCCGGAATTTTGACTACCAGGGCTTTGATTTTTTTATCTCTGAACACCGTTCCAATTCCTCCACGTCCGGCTTGTTTTAGTCTGACCAGCTTACGTTTGGAATCATAGAAACTGAAATTTAACATCCCTATCAGGGAATGATCAGCGGCTGTTCCGGCCGAAACAACAGCGATATTCTTTTTGTCTTTTTCGTCATCGGCGTACATTTCAGTGAGCACTTCGGCCAAAACATGACTGTCGATCGGTTCTTCCGGAGCTTTGAGTATCTCAATCTGATGATTTACCCCATCAATGAAAATAATGACATCTTCACTGGCTTTGCCTTGCAATTCGATGGCGTCAAAACCTGAAAACTTGAGGAAGGGGCCAAAAAAACCACCGACATTACTGTCCATTACAGAATCAGTTTGCGGGGAGATGGAAACACAGATTGACTTTCCCGTTCCTGAGTATTGCGTGATACCTCCGATGGGACCGGATGAAATAACAATCTCATTCTCAGGGTCGTTCCATTTGGTGTCGGGTTTTGTGGCATCCCACAAATAACGAAGTCCGTAACCACGGCCACCAATAAATTTTTCCTTCACAACTGGGGGCACTGCCTTTTCAGTAATTTGATTTTCACTTAAGTTGATGTGCAAAACCTTGTCAGTGTAGCCTCTCTCCAATGCTGTCCATTTATAAGGCCAGGCTTTAAGCATTTCGTGCTTCGATTTGATAGCTTCTATTTCCATAAGATATGCTTCTTTTTTAGCTGTTATATTTTTAACAAAAATACTAAAATTGAAAGTATGGAGCATGTAAATACTTCAAAATAAACAATATGCAAATTGTTGCAACTCGAGAAAGTGAGATTAAGTGATTGCCATATATGTTATTAGCTGCATATTTAGAATCGTTATAAATTCAGGTGATGGAACGAGCTTTCATTAAAGCTGACTTTTAAATGTATCTGACAGTTTTTTATGCTTTGAGTTTTTGTGCTTGTTGGCGGAAGATGTACTTTTACAAACTTAATATGGCCGTAAGAATAATGACAGAAACTCTGATAAGAAATCATTTATCGCATTTTGAAGTTGCCATTGCCGGTTGTGGTGGCTTGGGCTCAAATGCAGCTGTGGCTCTTGCCAGATCTGGAATTGGCAAGCTGTTTATGGTCGATTTTGATCGCGTAGAGTTGTCAAATCTAAACCGACAATACTTTTTTTATGACCAGATAGGGCAATATAAAGCCCACGCACTTGCCGATAATATCCATAGAATTGATAAATCTATTGGTTTGAGAACCAGCATTGTAAAGTTGGATGAGACTTCAGTAACACAGCTATTTGCAACTGTTGATCTGGTTATTGAAGCTTTTGACCAGGCAGCTGAAAAGCAGATGTTGCTCGAAACCATGTTGGTTAATTTTCCTGAAAAACCTCTTATCATGGGCAATGGGATGGCTGGTTTCGGGAAGTTTGAGTTGATAAAGCAGCAGCAATGGGATAAACAAGTGTATATTTGTGGAGATTTTACAAATGAAATTTCAGAAGACAATCCGCCATTAGCACCCAGAGTTGGAATTGTTGCAAATATGCAGGCAAATCTTGCCCTTGACCTGATATTAAAAATGAGGAAGTAATGCAGATAATTTTAAATAACAGACCAGCGCATTTTGAAGGCGAAAAAATTACAGTTAATGAGCTGATCAAACGTAAGAATTTCACTTTTAAACTACTGGTAACCAAGATAAATGGTAAGTTAGTTCGTGTTGATGAGCGCGATAATGCCTGGATTAGTGAGGGGGATAAGGTGGAAGTGATGCATTTAATTTCGGGCGGCTGATCAAGCATTTGGAAGATGAAATGGCTCAAAAAAATCTTTATCTCCTCCGTGATTTTGCCCGGGATATTCTTGCTGGCATTGTTTCTGAATTATAATTTTGTTTCGGAAGAGGCTGCATCTAAGATTGTGTATCATATTGATTCATTGCAGCCGGTTAAAGTGGGGCTGGTACTGGGAACTTCTAAATACAGCGTTTCGGGTACGATCAACTCCTTTTACAAGAACCGTATTGATGCTGCCTTACAGCTTTATGAGGCTGGCAAAGTGGATTATTTGATCGTGAGCGGCGACAACAGACATGCCTCCTACAACGAGCCTCGCTTTATGATGCAGGATTTAATAGAAGCTGGCGTTCCGGCTGATCGTATTGTGCAAGATTATGCGGGCTTCAGGACTTTTGATTCGATGGTACGAGCCAAAAAAGTTTTTATGCTGGACTCTGTTATCTTGATATCTCAGGTCTTTCATTTGGAAAGGGCTTTGTTTATCGCACAAAGATACAATCTGAAAGCCATTGGGTTTGCGGCGGATTTTCCGGATTCTGAAGCTGCTTTCAAAGTAGTGGTTCGTGAGTATTTTGCCCGCATTCGGATGATGCTTGATCTTTATATCTTAAAAACTGAACCACATTTTTTGGGCGAGGAAATTCCGGTATTACCAAACGATTCGGTTTAAGTGCTGTTTTTCACGATCACCAGACTCGTGTCTTTGTCTGGTATGAGGACGGGATTTTCGGGTATTTGTTTAACGAATTCATTCACAGCTTCCATCAAGGCCGGCCATTTGGGATTATAATCATGCACGATAATTACGCCACCATCTACAAGCCTCTCATAAAAGAAACGCAGACCATCAGCTGTTGGTTTGGCCAAATCAACATCGATGCTAACAAAACAAAAATTGATGCTGGAAGCTTTTGAGCTTTGCTCGGAAAATTTACCAGGATAGAAAAAGATATTTTTCGACTGGCCAAGCTTCATTTTTACTTTTTCGAGTGAGGTATCCGCAAAATGCTGAGGCGTATAGGTGGCTGCTTCGCCTTTTTCATTTAT
>DJWN01000011.1:3970-24294 GCA_002440975.1 Bacteroidales bacterium UBA6229 | reverse complement strand
TTGTTATTGAAAAAATGACAAACGAAAGGCTTACTTTCGAAGTGTATAATCTGGTAGGACAGCCCCTGAGCAAAACCGAACTCAACGGGATGGGACGTCAACAGATTTCGCATCAGTTAAGTGCCGGTGTATATATCATCCGTTTCACAGATAACAACGGATTTTTCAAAGCGGTGAAAGTGCTGATCCGATAAGTGCAGTTCACACCTAAAAATTAAAAGGCTGTCTCTCTCGGGGCAGCCTTTTTTATTCAACATCAGGTTTTTTACCGATTGATTATCTTATTTCTGTTTAAACATATCGCCTGGCGTTTCGCCAAATAGTTCACGATAGGACCGATAAAAATAAGCGCGATTGTTGAAACCGGTCAAATAAACAATATCACTAACACTATGTTTCCCTTCTTTGATGAACTCTCGAGCCTTTATCAACCTGAAATTTTTAATTAAGCCGTGAGGAGTAAGCCCTGATAAAGCTTTGATTTTGCGATAAAGCTGTGCTTTGCTTAAAGCAAGTTCGTCGGCCAGATCATCAGCATTGAGCTGATCATCCTGATAATGTTTTGCAATAAAATCATGTGCTTTTTCAAGTAATGTGCGGTCACGATCCGACAAATACTGCTCTTCAATTTCAGCTTGCTTGTCAAAATTCTTTCGAATACCCTCCATTAATAATTCACGGGTTTCAATGAGTTTTGCAATCCGCAAGTGTAGGTGTCGGGGATGAAATGGCTTTACAATATAACCATCAGCACCTGTCTCAAGGCCCTCAATCACATGTTCATTAGCAGATTTTGCTGTGAGCAGAATTACCGGAATATGACTGGTAATTAAATCTTCCTTGACGATACGAGTCAATTCGAGGCCGCTCATATTTGGCATCATCACATCGCTCACTACCAAATCGATACGTTTTTTGTTTAGCATTTCAAGTGCCTGTTTTCCATCACTTGCAATTTCCACCTCATAATGCTCAGACATAAGTTTTCTTATGAGCATCAACAGTTGAACATCATCTTCAACAATCAGAATTCTGTATTTCGACTTCGATTCATTTGAGGAATCTGGCTGGATATCATTTTCAAAACCAAGGCTTTGCTGAATAAGAAATTCCTCACTGATACTTTCCCTTAAATGCTCAAGTAATTCGCTACTTCGTGGATTATTAATACTATTTTCAGGCTTGGCCTGAGATAAAATCGGTAAATAAACCTTAAAAATTGATCCCCTGTTTGGTTCACTTTCCACTTCAATTCTTCCTTTATGAATCTCGACTAAACTTTTAGTGTAAGCCAGGCCAATACCAGAGCTTTTATGACCTGCCTGATTTCGTTCCGGAAGCGGATTTTGATAAAAATACCGGTCAAAAATCAGCGGCAAGTCCTTGCTTTTGATACCAATACCATTATCTCTTATGGTGATGCGTATTTCATTTTGTACACTTTCTAATCCAACATTAATCATCCCGCCAGGTGGCGTAAATTTTACTGCATTACTCAACAAATTGAGCAAAATACGTTCTAGTTTTTCGGGATCAAATTGCACATGCTTTTCCTGCTCGTCAGGCTCAAAAATCAGATCGATCTCTTTTTCTATGGCATAAACGCGAAAGATTTCCACAATATCACCAACAAAACCAATCAGATCTAATTTCTGCAGCTTTAGTTCATCTCGTCCTGAATCAAGTTTCTGAAAAGCAAGAAGCTCGTCAATCATCTTTTGCAACCGAAGCGCATTCTGATAAATACTTTTAAACAAGCTTTGCTCAACAGGATACCGTTTTGCTTTCTCCATCAAATTAGCTGCAGAGGCAAAAATCAGCGTTAAAGGTGTACGGAATTCGTGAGCCAAATTGGTAAAAAATTCAAATTTATGCCGGTTAAGCTCTTGTTCCTTCTTTCGGTTCAAATCCTCTAAAGCTTCGCGATGCCTTCGTTTGATCCGGTTTGATTGATACCGGTAAACTAAAAAGATAAGTACCAGAAACGACAAAAAGTAAAAAATATAGGCCGCTGTCGTCCTCCAGAAAGGTGGCTTGATCACAATCTTGAGGGTGCGAATTTTATCTGACCAAATGGCATCCTCATTGGTTGCTCTTAGCTGCAGCTGATATATTCCGGGAGGAACATTAGTAAAATTCGCAAATCGCTGTTCTCCAATATCCACCCATTCCTCGTTGAACTGTGACAGGCGATAACTAAATAAAATCTTGGCTGGATTGTCGTAATTAATTGTTGTGAATGCCACACTAAAAAAATTCTGATTGTGTTTGAGGACAATTTTATCCGTGACATCAATATCCTTTTCCAAAATTTGCAGCTCATCACCCGGCTCAATGGTCTTGTTAAACACACTGAATGCTGTTAGCAAAACCTCAGGATTACTGGTCGAAAGCGGGATTTGTTCAGGATAAAACCAATCAACACCATTGGTGCCTCCAAAATAAAGTTTATCAGCATTCTGGCTTTTGAATGCAGCCCCATCAGTAAATTCGCTATTCAACAACCCATCACCTCGATTATAGTTGACAAATCGATTTTGATCCTTCAGCAAGCGACTCAGCCCGTTATTTGTACTCACCCACACATTTCCCTGCTTGTCTTCGAGCATAGAATGAATGGTATGATTTGGAAGTCCATCAGCAGTTGTAAAATACTTAAAATCTGGTTTTTGACCATTTAATTTTAACAGATTCAAACCACCACTCGTTCCAATCCAAAGTTCATTATTTGTTCCTTTGAGTAGACTAAGCACATCTGAATTATTGAGACCATTACTTTGATCATCGGCCAGACCGAAAAACTGTATCTCGCCCGTAAGACTGTTATAGCGATGCAAACCCGACATGCGTGTTCCAATCCAAAGCGCATTAGGTTGCTCTTCGATGATCGAAAAAACCACATTTCCCCTCAGATCGTTCGCTCCTCCCGAGCCTCCAAGCTGAGTAAAAGTTTTAACATCAAAAAAACTGTCTTTGTAATCAGGCGTGATACTTACCACTCCATAACCACTGGTTCCCAACCATATAGTATTAAAAATATCAATACAGATATCGTAAACCGAACCGAATTGAGGCAGTCCGGACGCTTCAAAATCATCCGGAAAATGCCTGAATTCACCGGTTGCAAGATTTAAAACGTCGATGCCAAAACCATCCGTTCCTATCCATAAATAGCCAAAATCATCTTCGGCAAGCGACAATACCGCATCATTCGACAAGCCGTTTGAACTGTTAAAAATGATCGTTGGTCCTCCATCGAAAGGGATTTTATTGAGGCCGTTTCCTCTGGTACCAAACCATAAATTGCCGGACTTATCCTCGTAAATGGTTCTTACAATCTTATGATTTAATTTCTGCTCTTGCAACTCCCCTTTTGCTATACCCTGAAATGCCAGAGGGGAAGTGTTGATCTGAAAAACACCCTCGCCATCGGTACCAATCCAGATATGTTTGCCCGACTTGAAAACCGACCAGATTTTCACTTTTTTATCTTCCAGATCAGGAAGCTGATGGAGCAGACAATTCACCTCAAAATCATCAAAACTCAGCACTAAAATATTACCTTTATCTGTTCCCAGAATAATTCCACCAAGATTATCATCGGCAAAAAGTGCTGTAACCGGCGATTCAATAACCTCATTTCCAATTAATTTATAATCTCCTGCAATTAGATCTACAATCCAAATACCACCCTGTGAATCCGGGAAAGCCGCATAAGGTTTTTCGTTGATGCTGAAAAACCAGTTTAAATCTACCTTAAAATTTGAAGAAGTTTGCAATTCGGGACTTATCTTACGAAGGAAGTTTCCCTGTTCGTCAATCTCATAAATTTCGTTGCTTTGGTGCATCAGATAAATGCTTGATCCAAACTTAAACACTCCTGTTAACTGTAAAAGCACCTCAGGATTTATTCCATTTGTAGTAACAGGATCAAATTCACGTGATTTCTTGTTAAATCTGTAAAGTCCAACACCATATTGCACAAGCCAAACCTTCCCCTGATCATCGGCAAAAGCACGCAGCCCGTTTTCACGATTTAGCCTCAGGGTATCCTCATTAAACCAGCTTGTGAATGTTTTAAAGTCATATTCATATAGATTTATTCCCCGCTCAGTAACGATCCAAAGCCCAAGTTCCTGTTCAAAAATATCCCAAATAATATTATTGCTAATCCTGTTTTGCAGCATCAAATCCGGATAATGCCTTACAATGGTATGCCCGTCGAACTGATTTAATCCATCCCAGCTTCCAAACCACATATAACCTCTGCGATCTTTGTAAATAGCACTCACAGCACTGTTCGACAGCCCATCAGAATTGCTTATTTGCCTGAGCTGCCATTTACTATTGGGCATTTCCACCTGAGCAAAAGCACTAAAACCTTCAAAAAAATAAAAGAGTCCAACAATAAAAACTAGCGAAATTTTAAAGCATCTACTCCATCTCATAGCTAATACCTCACTGATATTTTGAGTAAAACTAACAAAATTGCTTAAGACAGACAGAAGTCCTGCAGATTTTATTCTTCTGCGGTTTGAGAACTATGTACATAAAAACGATAAAATACCACACAGCTTTCTGATTGTATGCATGTAATTTAGCTGAAAATTACTTCATAATGAAAAAATCATTCCTAAAACCGCTTATATGCATCCTCTTAGCAGCTTTGATTTCCCAAGCCACAGCGCAACAAATTGCGATTCCGCGAATTGATCAAATGCCGGATTTCCCACAGCCTTACGAAATGCGTGACTGGAAAACCATTGCATATAAATATGATTCCCTCGTTTTTGACCAAAACCTGCAGGGAGAATTTTTACCCTTAATTTTTTTCAGAGAACAAGGCGTAAATTATCCTGCAACAGAAAGTTTTGGTTTGCATACAGCCATCGGAACCAACAGTCCGCTTTCGGGAGAAGCAATTAATGTACTTCCGGCTTTGGTGGGTGCTTCGCTGGCTGGCATTGATAAAAGTAATCAGTTTGGCAAAAACTGGGCATTGATGGCCGCCGACTATTTCAATAAACGACCTCAGGAAAATATTTACCTTAACCATCCCAATGCTTCATCAGGCTACGATTGGTGGTACGAAACCATGCCCAATATTTTTTACCTACAGTTAAAAGCACTCTACCCTGATATAACTCGTTTTGATGAACAGCTCGAACTAATGGCCAATCAATGGCTCAAAGCCGTTGAACATATGGGCGGCTCAGCTCAGCCATGGCAGGTTCCGGAAATGAATTTCAGGGCATGGAACATGTCAACAATGCAAGGCCTCAATCAGGGAGTACCCGAACCCGAAGCCGCTGGTGCAATAGGATGGATACTTTATCAAACCCACAAAAGCACCGGAAAAGAAAAATACCGCATTGGTGCAGAACAGGCTTTGGATTTTTTGAACCAGCTTAATGAAAATCCATCCTATGAATTACAACTTCTTTATGGTGTTTACACTGCTGCCCGCATCAATGCTGAACAAAACCACCCGCAATATGACATAGAAAAAATGCTCAATTGGGTGTTCGATCGCGGTGATCTAAGAGGCTGGGGCACTATCGTTGGCAACTGGGGCGGATATGATGTTTCCGGGCTTATAGGCGAAGCCAATGATGCAGGAAACGATTATGCTTTTTTAATGAATGGATTTCAGCAGGCAGCTGCTTTAGTTCCGATGGTTCGTTACGACGATAGATTTGCAGCTGACATTGCAAAATGGGTGCTCAATTTGGCAAATGCATCAAGATTGTTTTACAGGCCTTACTTACCCGAAACTTATCAGGATAACTTTGATTGGTCAGTAACTTATGACCAACATGCAGTAATCGGCTATGAAGCCCTCAAAGAAGTAAAGCACGAATTGAGTCCCTATGCTACCGGAGATGCCGTTGATGGCGGCTGGGCGCAAACTAACCTCATGCTTTATGGCTCCTCACATGTTGGATATCTGGCCGGATTGATAGAAGAAACTAATGTGGAAGGAATTCTGAAACTCGATTTGTTAAAAACCGATTTTTATCAAGATCAAGCCTATCCCACTTTTCTGCTTTACAACCCACATGAGCAGCAACATCAGGTTGAAATTCAGCTTGAATCCGGAAATTATTCAGTTTATGATATGATTACCAATCAGCTTATCAGCACAGCTCAACAAGGCACAACATCGCTGCTGATTCCGGCAAAATCGGCAATAATGCCAGTTATCTTTCCCTCTGAATATGAAGTAACGACAGCTGGCAATCAGACATTGGTCAATGATATTGTAATTGACTTTAACAATGGAATACCCATCCCAAATTATCCACCCCGAATCAGGGTGCTGTCAGCTCCTGACACAATTGCAATTCAGCAGACCATAAACATTTATTGTACAGCCGAAAACCCAGAAAATGAAAGCCTGAGCTACGAATGGAAAATTAATGATTCCATGGTGGATGGCAACGACATTTTAATGTTCAGTACTGATACTACCGGCAATTTCCAAATACAGTGTAAAGTAACAGATGCATTTGGATTGGCCAATAGCAGTACTGTAAACATTACAGCCGTAACGAAAATCCCCTATGCACCCGAAATTACTGGGTTAATTGCCTCCCCCCGTAAAGCGGAACCACTCACTTTTATCGAACTTAGGGTAACCGCCATCGACCAAAATAACGATCCGCTTACCTATTTATGGTCTGATTTTGAAGGAAATAGCATTGGCAATACAGAATGGATAAATTATCAGGTACCTTCTTTTGAAGATAACTACTGGATTTTTTGTGAAGTTACTGATTTTGATCAGCTTAGCACACGCGACAGCCTACAAATTATGGTGAGGCAAAATGAATCATATCCTGAAGCAGCCCTCATTGCAAGCTACTGGCTCGATGGAAACGCAAATGATCAAACTGCAAATCAACTGGATGGAACTGCATCCAACAGCATCAGCTGGACTGAAAATGAGGCAGGTCAGGTTCAACAAGCAGTTCACTTTGATGGAAATAGTGCGCGTATCACCCTGCCATCCAGTAGTCTTTTAAATTTTGATGAATACATGAGCATTACATTTAAGTTCAAATTAGAAGGCATCGCAGAAAACGAACAATTTTTAATCTCTCATGGCAGCTGGCAGAACCGCTATAAAATTTCCATATCTGCAAATAGAATTCGCTTCACCATAAATACTACTGATGGAATTGCCGACCTCGACAGCAAGACTATACCAGAAACAGATCAATGGTATCATCTGGCTGCCATTTACAATGGTGAAGACATGGAAATTTGGCTTGATGGTGCTTTGGATGTCTTTAAAACCCATTCAGGATTGATAAACCAGACCACTAATCAGGTTGTAATGGGTCAGCAATTTAGCGAAGTACCAGGCTTTAATTTTGAAGGCTCGCTGGACAATGTAAGCATATACAACTACCCGCTTAATCCACAACAAGTTGAAGCGAGCAGATATGTTTCACTAAATGAAATTTTGGAAACTTCTGAGATTCGGGTTTTCCCAAATCCCAATCGGGCTGATTATATAATGCTGTCGTCCAAAGAAAAAATCGATCAGCCTGTTTCTATACTTTTCAGCAATATTCTGGGGCAGCAATTTATCCCGCATACGATTGAAAAAATCAGCTCAAATCTGCTCAAAATTCATTTTCCCAAGGATTTTTCTCCCGGAATTTATCAGCTTATTTTTCGAACAAAAGGAAAAAACTACAGCACAAGCTTTATTTGTACACCATAATCTCATTTTTGTATACCTAGCCGCTAAAATGCTTGCTTTGAAACAGTTTTTTTGATAATTGAGAATATACTACACGAATATGAAAACCCTGTAAACAGAGATGGCCGGATCTGAGTGTACTTTTACACAATCGTTTGCAAAAATACTGCCGAATCAAAAAGATCACAATGGATATAGCAAAAAGATTTTCAGAAAACCCGCTACTCAAACCAAAAGACATCAAACCCAGTTTGCCCGGAATGGAGATTCTGTGTTTGCTAAATCCCGGCGTTTTTACCTATGAAGGCAAAACATGGCTTTTGTGCAGGGTAGCCGAACGGCCTCCACAAAAAGAAAACAGCATTCAAGTTCCTGTTTTTGATGAGCAGGGAAAAATTGAAATTCTTGAATTTCTGAATGACGACCCCGAGCTTGATGCTACTGATCCCAGAGTGATCTTATATAAAGGTGTAAATTACCTTACTTCGCTTTCTCACCTTCGCTTGCTTTGCAGCGAGGACGGAAAACAATTTTACGAACCAGATGGCTATCAACCCATAAATGGAAAAGGGATGCTGGAGTCATTTGGCATTGAAGATTGCAGGGTTGCATACATTGATGATACATTTCACCTTACTTATACCCAGGTTTCTAATATTGCTGTAGGAGTTGGTTATATGCAAACTACAGATTTGAAGGCTTTTGAACGTAAGGGGATGATTTTTCCACCTCACAATAAAGATTGTGCCTTTTTTGAGGAAAAGATCAGCGATAAATATTATGCACTACATCGTCCCAGCAGCCCCGAATTAGGCGGCAATTATATTTGGATCGCAGAATCTGAGGATCTGAATCACTGGGGAAATCATCACTGTGTTGCCGTTACGCGACCCGGAAAATGGGACAGTGTGCGCATCGGAGCTGGTGCAGCACCAATTAAAACTGAAAAAGGCTGGCTCGAAATATACCATGGTGCTAATGAAGAAAACCGCTATTGTCTCGGTGCTTTATTGCTCGATTTAAACGACCCGTCAAAAGTAATTGCCCGCTGCGAAGAACCTATAATGGAGCCAATTGCCGATTATGAAAAGACAGGCTTTTTCGGCAATGTGATATTTACCAACGGTCATGTGGTGAATGGCGATACAATCACAATTTATTATGGTGCCAGCGATGAAGTTATCTGTGGAGCCAAGCTTTCGATCGCTGAAATACTTCAATCACTAAAACTGTAAACTCAAGCCGCTAATGAAAAACAAGCTTCTGAACGAATACAATTTTTTCCTTTCAATGCCACGTCCGATGCGGCTATTGTTGGTTACTAATATGATTTACGCTTTTGTTCTGCCAATAATCGACATCTTTGTTGGTGCTTATATCATGCGCAGTTCCAACAATCCATCACTGGTAGCAATTTATCAGCTGTCTGTTTATACTGGCATTCCTTTAACTTTTTTGATTAACGGATACCTCCTAAACCGCATTAAAATTGCACATTTATATAGTTTTGGTATGCTCCTGAGCGGATTATCTATGATTTTTATGATGTCACTTGATCAAATCGACATGATTGGCGTTGCGATTGCAGGTTTGATCATGGGCGGTTCCTTTGGTTTTTTCTGGGCAAACCGCGATTTTTTAGCACTTGATACTACAAACGATCAAAACCGTAATTATTATTATGGTGTTGAAACTTTCTTTTATACCATCACAGCTATTATTGTTCCTGTAACGGTTGGATGGTTTTTGGTCAGGTCAACAGCGATGGGTTGGTTTGCTGGCAATATTGTAGGTGCTTACAAAGTGATCACTTTTGCCGTAATAATCCTTACAATAATCTCGAGCTATGTGATTCACCTGGAGAAATTTAGAAATCCACGTGAGAAAAAGTTTGTCCATTTCCGTTTTGATAAACTCTGGAATAAAATGTTGGTTTTGGCCGGATTGAAAGGACTGGTACAAGGATATATTGTAATAGCACCTGCCATTCTGATTCTAAGGCTTGTTGGCGACGAAGGTTCGTTGGGCACAATTCAAAGCATTGGCGGCATAATTACAGCGATACTGCTTTATTTGCTAGGACGGCTTACAAAACCACAACACCGTATCTATGTATTCTCGGTAGGTTTGGTTTTGTTTTTCGTTGGATCGCTTTTTAACCTAATCATGTTTTCGGCAACCGGAGTAATTGTTTTCGTAATTTGCCTGATCATGTTCCGCCCGCTTCACGACATCGCCTATTTTCCGATACAATTGCGTGTGATCGACCTGCTTTCGATTAAAGAAAAAAGAAGCGAATTCGCCTATATCTTCAATCATGAATTTGGTTTGTATGTTGGGCGTTTTATCGGACTTGTATTATTCATCTCGCTAATGTTTTATGTATCAGAAAGCTTCGCCTTAAAATATTCATTACTTATTGTGGCAGCCATACAGATGTTGTCGATTCCGGTGGCTAAAAACATTATCAAATCCACACAAAAATCAATTGATGCATTTGATGGCGATATTGATGAGCTAAAATCCTTGCAACTAATTCCGGATGTGAATGAAATTCCTATTCAAGAAAAGATATAACATAACTATGAAACAATACATTTTTTGTTTTTTAAGCTTCAAGATTTTCGCAGTGCTTATGGTATTAAGTGCTTGCAACAGAACCGAACAACTTCCGCAGCAAAGCATTGCACGCGTGGAAGCCATGCCCGATATGCCTCAACCCCATAAAATAATCGATTGGAAGGAAATCAGCACCTCCTTTGATCAGTACATTTTCGATTTTAACCAAACCGGTGAATACAGACCCTTTATCTGGATCGACACCAACAGGAGAAATTTCGATCAGCCTACTTTTGGTATTTACACTGCAATAGGTGATGTAAGGCAAGGTTCACAAAAGAATAATGGTGAGTTTCATGAAGCTATCGGCGGTCTTGGTGCCTTGATGAGTGCCGGATTACTTGGAATCGACAAGACCAATCAATCAGGATACAATTTTGTGAAAATGGCTCAAAACTATTTCAACAGCGAAAATGGATGGAACATCATTATGAATAACACCAATCCCGAAGTTGCTTCACTCGGAGGCGGTTACGGAAGAGACTGGTGGTATGATATTTATCCAAATGTTTTGTATTATGCCGTTTCGGATTTATTTCCTGAAGTTGAACGCGCTGACAGTCTGCAAAAAATTATCGCTGATCAAGTTTTAAAAGCTGATCAGGTGCTTAATGGGAATTATCACTTTTCTTACTTTGATTATTCCAGCATGGAAGGCAAACAAAACCACATTCCTTTTCAGGAAGATGCTGCTGCAGCACATGCCTGGATATTATTAGCTGCCTACGAAAAATTTGGAGATGAAGCCTATTTAAACGGTGCTATGAGTGCCATGGACGCTCTTCAATCGCAAACCGAAAGCAGGTTTTACGAAGTGCTGCTTCCTTTTGGTGCCTATGTGGCTGCCCGACTAAATGCCGAACAGGGAACTTCATATGATATAACTAAAATCCTGGAATGGAGCTTTGAGGGCACAACATCCGAAACTGGCAGGCTGGGATGGGGCGTTATTTTGGATAAATGGGGCGAATATGATGTTTCTGGCCTGGTGGGCAGCTGGCATCACGATGGAGGCTTTGCTTTTGCAATGAATACCTTCGATATGGCATGGCCGCTTGTTCCAATGGTACGCTATGCACCGGAATACGCCAATATGGTGGGCAAATGGATGCTTAATGCGGCTAATGCGGCTCGATTGTTCTATCCACACGAAATACCAGACGGCAATCAATGGCTGCCCGAAAGGAAAGCCATCACAAGAAATGTTATTGCTTATGAAGGCCTTAAGAAAACCACAAATATTCCTAAAGCGGGATTGGAAAATACCTCACCAGTAGCTTTGGGAGATGGCCCATTATGGGTTGAAGGACAACCCGACGAATCTATGTTTGGTGTTTATGGTTCTGCACATGCCGGTATTTTTGGAGCTATCATAGAAAAAACCAATGTGGAAGGTATTTTGAAACTCGATTGCCTTGCAACGGATTTTTATTCCAACGACTCCTACCCTACTTTTTTAATCTACAATCCTCACAATGAAGGCAAAATGATTAAATATGCTGCTAAATTATCTGCCCCTGTCGACCTGTTCGATGTAGTAACCAAACAGCTAATTCTGAAAAACATCAACAGCGAAACTGAAATATCAATCCCGGCAAAAACATCAAAGCTTATTGTTGAAATTCCAACTGGCCTCGATCTGAAAACATTAAAAGGACAGGTGGTTGCCGGAAATACTGTAATTGCTTATTAATGGTAAAAAAAATTATGATATGCGTTTAATTTACAAACTCTTATTGTTATTCGCGCTTAGCCTGATGCTGGGCGGGTCTATTTCAACCAGCATAGCGCAAACCCGCACTATTAGCGGTACAATCACCGACTCGAATAATGAAAGCCTTCCCGGTGTAAACATCATCATCAAAGGCACTACCGTTGGCACCACTTCAGATTTTGATGGGATTTATGCGCTTGAGATTCCTTCAGATCAAGTAAATCCTGTTTTGGTTTTCAGGTATATCGGCTTCTTGACTCAGGAAGTTGTAATCGGCGATCAAACCATTATTGACGTAGTGATGCCATCTGATGTTCAGTTACTTGACGAACTTGTTGTGGTGGGTTATGAAACCAGAAAGAAAGCAGATCTAACAGGAGCTGTAACCAGTATCAAGCTGGACGAAATAAATTCGCTGCCTGTAAGCGGAGCTGACCAGGCACTTCAGGGAAGAGCTGCCGGTATAAATATTACCTCCAACACTGGAATGCCTGGCGAAGGCGTTCGGATCAGAATCCGTGGCGTTGGCTCGATAAATAGTAGCAACGACCCTTTGTACATCGTTGATGGAATCCCCACTTCGAATGCATTGAATGTGTTAAACCCCAACGATATAGCATCAATAAACATTCTTAAAGATGCAGCTTCAACCGCTATTTATGGTTCGCGTGCCAATAATGGTGTTGTGCTAATCACCACCAAAAAAGGTGAAAAAGGAAAACCACGGGTTGAATTTAATTCCATGTTTGGACTTCAACAGCATGGCAAACTAACCGAAATGGCTAATAAAGATCAATTTGTTGAAATCTACAATGAAGCTGCTGCCAATGATAACGCAATTATCGAGAACCCACGCTTACAGCGGAAGTATATCGAGCCGGATTTTGCCGCTACACTTCCTGATATCAACCACCTGGAAGCTATTTTCCGCGATGGCATAATTCAAAATCAGAATCTTTCTGTCAGCGGAGGCGACAACAAGCTAACCTATATGATTTCAGCGAATTACTTCAGCCAGGAAGGGATTATCATCGGAAGCGATTACAATAGAAAGTCTGGAAAAGTAAGCCTCACAAGCAAGGTTTCAGATGCTCTTACAATTGGAACTAACATCAACCTGATGCAAAGTGATAACGACATCATCGGCAGCAGCGGCGATGGTTATGGCGGTAATGGCGGCGGTATCGTTCGCTATGCATTTTTCCGCACACCCGGCATTCCGATCTATGATGCTGAAGGTAATTTTGTAGATCTGCCCGAGCGACAAGACTTGTTGGGCGATGGCTACAATCCGGTTGGATTGGCAACCTATGCCGAAAATAACATTAAGCAGAACAGACTATTTGGAGATGTTTACCTCAAGGCTCAAATTTTACCAGAAGTTGCATTCACTTCCACGTTTGGAGGAGATTTTATTTCGATGCAGCACAGGCGATTCGACAGAAACTGGGGAACAAATAACCGCATCAACAATCCCAACCGACTGACAATTGAAGATGGCTTGGATCAAACATGGACTTGGAGTAATGTTTTGTCTTACAACACTACTTTCAACGATATTCATAGTTTTTCAGCAATACTCGGCTCTGAAGCAATAAAAGGAAATGGCTATTTGCATTCAGGCACCCAGCAGGATTTTCCGGATCAATCACCCATTTTAGTTTTTCTAGGCAACGGACTCGGCAATACAATGGTAAATGAAAATCGCTGGGGATATTCCTTATTATCTGTTTTTGGAAAAGCCAATTATAGCCTGAGAGAAAAGTATTTATTCTCAGCTACTTTAAGGCGTGATGGCTCTTCGCGATTCAGTGAAGAAAATAAATGGGGCACTTTTTATTCTGTTTCTGCAGGATGGCGACTGGATAAAGAAGCCTTTATGAGTCGTTTTGAAAATATGAACCTTTTTAAGCTTCGGGTAGGTTATGGTGCTATTGGTAATCAAGAAGTTGGCAACTACGCCTACTCCGATCAAATTGGATACAATTTCAACTATCCTTTCAACGGGACACTTTTCAATGGATATGCCATCACTGTTTTGGGCAATCAAAACCTCCAATGGGAAACCAGTACGCAAATTAATGCCGGAATCGACATGGGATGGTTGCAGGATAAAATTACTGTAACCCTAGATTTTTATCATAAAATCAACGAAAATATGCTTGTAAAAGAACCCATACCACCTTCTGCAGGCTATGCCGAGCCAGCCTGGGTAAATAAAGGTAAAATCCTAAATCAGGGTGTTGATCTTGAAATGATTTACCGCGCCAGTGTTGGCAATGTGGATCTTTCTATAGCTGCCAACACCAGCTACCTACATAATGAAGTCCTCGAACTTCCAGCTCCAATTTTGGGAGGAAGAATTGACAATGGTATCTATGCTACAAAAACAGAAGTAGGGCATCCCGTTGGGTCATTCTATCTGTACGAAATGGAAGGCATTTTTCAGGACGAAATTGAAATATTCACAAGTGCCTATCAGGGCGTAAATGTTCGGCCGGGAGATGTGAAGTTTAAAGATCAAAATGATGACGGACTTATCGACGAAAATGATCGTGTTCATGTTGGAAGTGCGATCCCCAAATTAACTGCAGGCTTGAATATCAATGCCGTTTACAAACAATTCGATGCAAGTTTGTTCTTTTATGGTGCCACCGGACATAAGATTTATTATCAGGTTGCTACTGATATTGAAGGATTTTACAGATCATTTAATGTGACCACAAGATATTATGATGAACACTGGACAGGGCCGGGAACAAGCAATACCCAACCCAGAGCTTCATGGTCATCAAAGGCAAATAATACCAGACCTTCAACACGTTTTCTGGAAAACGGCTCATTCATTCGCCTAAAAAACCTGCAGATTGGCTATACCATTCCAAAAAGCACCACAAAAAACTTTGGAATCGAAAGGATAAGAGTTTATGCATCAGCATATAACCTACTTACATTTACCAAATATCCTGGCCTCGACCCCGAAATGACTACCAGCAACAATTCAGCCTCAGAAGGCGATGCCGCTACAGGAATTGACTGGGGAACTTATCCGGTTGCCCGTTCTTACAACATTGGTGTTCAAGTTAACTTTTAAAATCAGGAAGCATGAAAAAGATATTGATATCAGCAATTATTATCCTCAGCCTCGGAAGCTGCTCCAAATTTCTTGACGAAGAAATGCAGGGAATCTATACCAGTCAGACCTTTTATAAAACCGATAATCATGCCGAACTGGCACTCACCGCCGCATATCAGCCCATGGCATTCAGCAGCATCAACAATGCATTGTGGGTTTTTGGTGATGTTGCCTCAGATGATGCCATTAAAGGTGGAAATCCCGGCGATCAAAGCGAAATAGAATTCATTGAACAGTTTACTTATACACGCGATAATGGCTTTTTACTCAATATCTGGAAAAGATATTATGAAGGCATATCGCGTTCCAACGATGTGATTCACAGGCTTGGTGAAGGTGTTTCTGAAGAAATGAAAACCAAAGTTGTGGCCGAAGCAAAATTTCTTCGGGCTTATTATTATTTCCATTTGGTCAATATATTCGGTGAAATCCCTTTGAAGCTAGTGCCTGCTTATAGCACAGAAGAGCTTCATGTTGGCGTATCACCTGTTGATGTCATTTACCAGCAGATTGTTGATGACCTCACAGATGCAGCAGCGCAATTGCCTGAATCCAATAGTTTTCAGGTCGGGCGTGCCACCAAAGCTGCTGCCTTTGGTTTGTTAGCCAAGGTTGAACTATTCCGCGAGAATTATGATGCATGTTTGAATGCCATCGAATCACTTGAAAGTAATGGAACCTTTGCGCTCGAAGATGTTTACAGCAACAATTTTAATTGGTTAACACAAGATAATCAAGAAGTTGTTTTCGCTGTTCAGCACCTTAGCGGACAGGAACCATTTGCCGGCAATGTGATGAATCAATGGTTTGCTCCGCAACACGAAAACGGCTATTTCTTCAATGCTCCTGTCCAGGCTTTTGTAGATGCTTTTGAAAAGACACCGGCAGATATTTATGATCCACGCCTCGACTACACCCTGGCTCGCGAAGGTTCCAAATGGATCAACGGAGAAGACTACGATCCGGCATGGTCGCCCACAGGATATAGTCTCCGCAAACATCAACAACCTCTCAATGAAATACCGGTTGGCACCAAAGGAGATGGCGATCTGGATTATATCTTTATGCGCTATGCCGAAGTTTTACTGATGAAAGCTGAAGCGCGTAATGAATTGGGAAGACCCATTGATGCCTTAGCTCCGTTGAACCTGGTGCGAAAAAGAGCCCGCGAAAGTTATCTGTACGATGAAAATCTGCAGGGTTTTGGATCCATTCCCGAAGAACTTCTTCCTGATATCACAACTTTAATTCAGAATGAGTTGCGCGAAATAATCCGAAATGAAAGACGCGTTGAGCTGGGCTTTGAGTTTCATCGGTTTTTCGACCTGATGCGTTACGGAAAAACATACGCAGAATCGAAACTTTCTAACAACACCTCATTTAATTATGATCAACACAGATATTTCTCCATTCCTCAAAACGAAATAGATATCAATCTTAATATTAACCCTTAATTCACTAATCAAATTTAATGCTATGAAAAAGTTCAAACCATTTTCAATGATGATGATCCTGATGGTTACGCTGTTTGCAGTTGCCATTACAGGATGTAAAAAAGATGACGATGATGAAGAAATCACCGTTGACAAAACCGAGCTACAAGCCAAAATAAATGTAGCCGAAACCATGCTGAATGATGCCGTTGAAGGCACGGCAGAAGGTCAGTATCAGTATGGCTCAAAAGCCGTTTTCGAAACAAAAATTAACCTTGCGAAAACTGTTAATGCTAATGAAGCAGCCACCCAGGTTCAGGTTGACGCAGCTGTAACAGCTCTTAATCAGGCTATTACAGAGTTTGAATCAAAGAAAGTTACACCCATCGTTCCTGAAGCTCTTGTCGGTCATTGGACATTCGATGAAGGAGAAGGTACGACTGTGAACGATTTTTCGGGTAAAAACTTCAATGGAACACTCAAAACCGGCCATGAATTTTTTGGAGCCGGATTCCCCGAATGGGCTACTGACCGTTATGGTAACGAAACTAAAGCACTTTATTTCAATCAGGGTGCCAATGTTGAAATTCCATATAATGCGCAGCTCAACCCACAGGAAATCACCATTTCATTATGGATGAAACCGGATGTACTTGATGTGCCATGGGCTAACAACTATATGGTTTCGATGAAACGCTGGGATGGCTACAAACTCCAACTACAGGATGCTCCTAAAGTGTTCTTCACCGTAAAAGCCTTAAACGCAGGAGAAGAAGTATGGCACGACCGCGACAACGAATCCCCAACAATCGATTTGGGCGAATGGTATCACGTGGCCGTTTCTTTTAAAAATAATGAAATGGCTTTCTATCTGGATGGTACGCTGGTTAAACTCTGGGACAACACGCCCGGAACAGCTATTACCCTCTCAGAACCAATGAACCTGATTTTTGGACAGGATCTCCCAACAAGTGTTTATACTGGTCCTGATGGTGATTACAATGTAGAATGGGGCGGTTATTTCCAGGGAATTCTGGATGAAATCCGCATCTACAATACAGCATTAACTTCTGCTCAAATTGAATCTATCTATAACGTCGAAAAACCTTAAAACCGACATTTTGATTCATTAATTCTAAAAAGAGTTCCGGCTCAGTGCTCATTTTCATAAGGTTAGTGAGGCACTGGGTCGGCTCTTTTTTTTGATCCTGTATTTTTTTAAAAATCAAGTCGTCATGTGTAGAAAAGCTTTGCTGTTTAGCCTGATTTTGATACTAACAACCAGAGGCTATTCTGAAACTCAGGAGGAGAATCCCTGGTGGAAAAAGAGTGTGTTCTATCAAATCTATATGCCATCTTTTCAAGATTCAAATGAGGATGGATATAGCGACTTCAATGGAATGACTACTCGTCTTGATTACTTGCAAGTACTTGGGATTGACGCGATTTGGCTTACACCTTTTCTCAAATCACCAAAAATAGATAATGGTTATGATATAGCAGATTATTATCAAATTGATCCGGTCTATGGCAGTATTACAGACTTTAAAATTTTTCTTGCCGAAGCCCATGCACGTAATGTGAAGGTAATCATGGATATGGTGCTAAATCACAGCTCAACAGATTGTTACTGGTTTCAGGAGGCACGAAAATCCAGGGATAGTCCTTATCGTGATTATTACATCTGGCGTGACGAACCAAACAATTGGGAATCTTTTTTCGGGGGGTCAGCCTGGGAATACGACAGCCTGACACATCAGTATTATTATCACAAGTTTGATAAAAAAATGGCGGATCTCAACTGGAACAATCCGGCTCTTGTTAAAGAAATGCTAGAGGTTCTCCGGTTTTGGCTTGATTTGGGTATTGATGGATTCAGACTCGATGTGATCAATTTTTTAAATACTGACGGAATTCCTTCAGACAATCCCATAATCGAGGGTGAGCAGGTTCATCAATATGACATCGATCAGCCCGGATTGAAAAATGCCCTGAACCTGATTCGGAACACTGTAGAGGAATACGAAAACAAATTTCTGGTTGGAGAAGTAGGAAGTGATAAAATTGAAGTACTTCAAACCTATCAATCACCTGCGATGATGGATGTGGTGTTCAATTTTAATTTTGGAAGCATCCCCCATTTTAATCTCGACCAAATCTATCAGGAAATCAAAACAATGGAAAGCAAAATGCCCGGCCTTCCTACCCTGTTTTTTGGCAGTCATGATAACCCCAGGCTGATGAATCGGCTGGCTGATCTTAATCCACAAAAAGCATTGGCACTGCATTGCTTAATTCTTACTGCCAAAGGGGTACCCTTTATTTACTATGGTGATGAAATTGGAATGCAAAACATCATCGCTCAAAAACCAGATGAAATAGTTGATATACAAGCAAAAACACGTTATCAGCTTGCCTTGGATGACGGAAAACCAAGCCTGGAAGCCATGGAATATGCCAATTTACATAATCGAGACAGGTCTCGTTCGCCCATGCAGTGGGACACTACAAAAAATGCAGGTTTCACAACAGCTAAACCCTGGATCAATATACAGGAAAAATACAAAACCATTAATGTTGATACTCAAATCCAAAATTCAGAAAGCTTCTTAGATGAAATAAAAAAGCTGATCGCTATAAGAAAAGAACAGCCTGCCTTACAATTGGGCAGCTACAGCTATTTAAATCTGGAGGATGAAATGCTGAAGTATGGCCGATCCTACAACAATGACACAGTTCATATCGTCATCAATTTCGGCAAATCAAAACACTGTAATCTACCAGTTAACAGTACTATAATTCATGGAAACATATTGTTGAACTCCAACGAATACCTGATCTACAAATCTAACTGAATTTTGTTCGTTGGGTTTTTCCACAACTGCTTTTTCCTTAATTTTGCTGCTTATATCGAAAACAAACTTCGAATGAAGCAAAAAAATATCCTGCTGGGTCACGGCAGTGGTGGCCATCTCACTCACGAACTTATTGAGTCAATTTTTCTGAAACATTTTAACAATCCAACACTCAATCTATTAAGCGACGCTGCTCTACTCGCTACTGAGAAAGGCAAAATAGCATTTACGACAGACTCCTTTGTTGTTGATCCGCTGTTCTTTCCCGGAGGGGATATTGGTAAGCTGGCCATCGCCGGCACAGTTAACGACCTGGCCGTTCAGGGTGCCAGGCCTGCTTTTCTGAGTGTGGGATTCATATTAGAAGAAGGTCTGTCAATGGAAACGCTTGAGAATGTAGTGCGTTCCATGGCCGAAGAAGCGACGAAAGCTGGCATTCAGATTGTTACCGGCGACACCAAAGTGGTTGAGCGTGGTAAATGCGATAAAATATTTATCAATACAAGTGGCATTGGCTCATTTGATGAAAACTTTTCAGCCTTGGGGATTGAACACATCAAAACAGGTGATAAGATACTGATCAACGGCAGCATTGGCGATCATGGCATGGCGGTGATGTCGGCCAGAAACCAACTGAATATCAGCACAAATGTTGAATCAGACTGTACCAGCCTCAACGGTTTGATTGATTCATTAAATGAATTTAAAAGCCAGATACGTTTTATGCGTGACGCTACCCGTGGTGGTTTGGCAACAGTAAGCTCAGAATTGTGCAAACACCAGGATTTTGGCATCAAACTTTTTGAGGATAAAATTCCGGTGAATGAAGGCGTGAGAGGCATTTGTGAGCTTCTTG
>DJWN01000011.1:0-3962 GCA_002440975.1 Bacteroidales bacterium UBA6229 | reverse complement strand
AAATAGCTGATAAGGTGCTCGATACATTGAAAAATCATGAGCTGGGTAAAGTAGCGGCCATCATAGGAGAAATCACTTCGAGCCATGCCGGAAAGTGTTTTCTGGAAACGCAGATTGGCGGAAATCGCATTGTTGATATGTTGGCAGGCGAGCAACTACCCCGGATTTGTTAGTCATACAAAACGTTCTATCGCGCTGATTAGCTGCGCTTTTGAAAGCAAGCCTGATTCGCGCCAAACCAACTCCCCTTTCTTAAATAAAGCCAATGTTGGAACGGCACTGATATGATAGCGGGTAGAAACTAACCGATTAGCATCCACATCAATCTTAATCACACGGATTCGATCCTTCAAACCAGCTGCCACTTCCTTGATAATAGGTGCCTGTACTTTACACGGCTGACACCATTCAGCATAAAAATCAACTAACACAGGCAAGTCCCCGTTAATTAGACTTTTGAAATTAGCTTTCATAACCAGTTAAATTTTACTGGCTGCTCAACAAAACTAATACCAAATGCTTCATCCTGAAAATCTGTCACCTGATCAAAAACCGTACTCATAATAAAACTTCGACATCTCTTCAGAAATATCTTTAAACACAATCGTATGATTAATACAGCCATTTCTGGAACAGATTCTTACCGTACCACCAGCCTTGATGAAAAAGGCTACCAGCGGTGCGCCGCAGATTTCACAATTCTCTTTGATTGACAACTCCTGATTGCAATGCGGGCAAAACATTGCAACGATTTCTCCCTCATCAATTGCAACATCGGTAGTCTTCGAACAATTGCCGTAAATACAGCACAAACGCAAAACACCCCGTTCGTGCTCGGTTTCAACATTCAATTTAATGGAAGGTTTATCACATATTGTATGTTGTTCATCCATAAGCGATTGGCAGCAATTGGGACATTTGAGCGATAAGGAAACTTCTTTTTTCATGGCAGGGAATTTGGGTTAAAACAAAAAAATTGAACTTATAAATATACAATTTCTATGAACTGAAAATCAAGTGTATATTACTATTTAAAATAATTCCAGATAAGCGAATCGAATGAATGAAAAATATAAAACACCCGAAAATTTACCTTATTTTTGCCACGAAACATCTGGTTTATGCACGAGTTATCTATAGCCATGCAGATCATCGAAATTGTAGAAGAAGAAGCCAAAAATCATGCAGCTGTCGGGATATCGGCCATCAAACTTGATATTGGTAAACTATCAGGTATTGAACCAGAGGCACTTGAGTTTGCCATGGAAGAAGCTGTAAGAGGCAGCATGGCCGAAAAGGCAGAAGTGCAGTACAATTATATCCAGGCTGTTTCGGTGTGCGAAGACTGTTGTCAGGAATTTGAATCACAGGATTATTTTAAGACTTGTCCATATTGTAATAGCCTAAACACCAGTCTTATACGTGGCAAAGAATTGAAAATTGCCGCGATTGATCTGATAACAAATTAAAATACAATACTTATGTGCGGAACATGCGGCTGTGGCGAAGACGACCACATTACTTACAGAAAACCAGGAGATCATAACATGATACATTCACATAGCCACCAACATGGCGATCTCACTCATGTGCACCCACATGCACATTCCCATTCACATGATCACAGTCACGAACATGAACATACTCACGAGCATGATCATGTACATACGCTTAATTTAGAGCGCAATATCCTCTCAAAAAACGAGCTGTCAGCCGAGCGAAACAGAGGCTATTTCGAAGGGATGAAAATAGTAGCCTTAAATCTCGTGAGCTCACCAGGCTCCGGAAAAACAAGTCTGCTCGAGAAAACTATCACCAAAATCAAAGACACTACTGAAATAGCGGTTATTGAAGGTGATCAACAAACCCTGAATGATGCCAATCGCATTGAAAAAACCGGAGCACCTGTTATTCAAATTAATACAGGCAACGGCTGTCATCTTGATGCTTTGATGGTAAACAAAGCCATGAAACAACTTGATCTGAAGCAGAACAGTTTGTTGTTCATCGAAAATGTTGGCAACCTGGTTTGCCCCAGTCTTTTCGACCTTGGAGAAACAAAACGCGTTGTGATCATCAGCGTTACCGAAGGTGATGACAAACCTGCCAAATACCCTACCATGTTCGAGACGGCTGATTTGTGCGTAATCAACAAAACTGATCTGGCACCTTATGTTGATTTTGATGAAGAAAAACTAATAGCAACTGCCCGAACTGTTAATCCAAATCTTGAATTTATTAGCCTGAGTGCCAAAACCGAAGAGGGAATGGACAAATGGATTCAATGGCTGTCTGCTTTAAAAACCAGCTAATCAAAATCTGATTAAAAACCGGTTTTTTGCTTCATAAATTCATGTTTAGCATTGATAAAGATTAACAATGTTAAATTTTTAACACTTTTACTTGCATAAATATATTTGAGGCTGTAATTTTGCTGTTTGTTGATTCACAACTAAACAAATCATTATCTATTCATTATATGAAACACCTGCCTCACAAAACCATTGAGCGCCTTAGTCAGTACCGAAGAGCATTATTGCTTTGCCTTGAAAAAGGAAAAACACACATTTATTCACACGAAATAGCCAAAATACAGCACATTACAGCGGTTCAGGTTCGTCGCGACCTGATGTTGATTGGCTATACCGGAACCCTCAGAAAAGGCTATAATGTAAAAGAACTTATCGACCTGATTGGGAATATCATTGACTCGGAAGAAGGTATCAATGTGACTATCATCGGAATGGGAAATCTGGGAAGGGCCCTGATCAACTATTTTGCAGGAAAACGTTCGAAACTGAGGATCGTAGCTGGTTTTGATACTAATCCGGATAAGATTGGCAATACCATGTCCGGAGTTCCGTGCCATAGTATTGAACAGTTAAAAGAAGTAGTGGCCGCCGAAGATATCAAGGTGGGAATTATGACCGTGCCCGCCGATTATGCTGTTGATACGGCTGAATTACTCGTCAAAGCTGGTATTAAAGGAATTTTAAATTATACACCAAAACCTGTGAATGTTCCTGAAGGTGTTTATCTGGAAGAATACGACATGATAACCTCACTCGAAAAGGTTGCTTTTTATGTGAAACTTCAGGAAACTGATTGAGTAGGGGTCAAAAAATCAAATTAAAAAAAAGAGCTGTTTATTAAGTATTGCTCTTTTTTTTTGAAAATATGATCTGATTATACAATCGTTACTCTTGTTCCTCCACCATCAACACCCAAAAGCGTTGATTCCGTAATGATGGTGTCTTTTCCGCTTCTTTCAACAAAGTTGATCGCCGCTCTGATCTTTGGTGCCATACTGCCTTCACCAAACTGACCTTCTTCCAGATAACGTTTTGCGTCGGCAATCGTCATCTTATCCAGCGATTTCTCCTGAGGCGTGTTAAAATTGATGCAAACCTTAGGAACATCCGTGAGGATAAATAATTTGTCAGCCCTGATTTGCGAGGCCAATAAAGAACTTGCCAAATCTTTGTCGATCACCGCATCAATCCCTTGCAATTTATTAGATTCCACATAAAAACAAGGAATTCCACCTCCGCCAACTGCAATAACAATATGCCCTTCACGCGCAATCTTTTCGATGGTTTGTCTGTTAAAAATTACCAGAGGCGTTGGCGAAGCCACCACCTTACGCCAACCACGGCCACGAGCATCTTCTTTAAAAACAGCTTTCGTTTCTGAGTTGATCTTTTCGGCCTCCTCTTTTGTGTAAAACGGTCCGATAGGCTTGGTCGGATTCTCAAAAGCAGGATCGTCTTTATTAACCAAAACCTGGGTGATAATAGAAATAATATCACGATCCAAATCTTTAGCCATCAACACATTACGCAATTGCTGCTCAATTACATATCCAATAAATCCCTGCGAATAAGCCACGCTGATATCCAGCGGCATATCCGGCAATCCATACAATTTATGGCCTGCAGTGTTGGCAAGCAAAATATTACCAA
>DJWN01000016.1 GCA_002440975.1 Bacteroidales bacterium UBA6229 | reverse complement strand
GTGTATAAAAATTTAAAGAGCTCTAAATCTTTAATTCTAACAATAAATCCCTTATTTGTTATACCACATTTTTTATATATTGGTTTTCATTGTTGTCCGGTAAAAATATTATGTCGTCCCGTACGTACGGGACTTTTTCTTAAATTGTAAATCACTGACTACCCATATTTTGTCCCTAACGGGACTGTCCCATTAGGGCCAAAATGTGGGTAGAATAAAAGGTTACCCCTGATTATCCCTAGTCCCGTACGCACGGGACGGCATAATTAAAGCGATTGAGCGTTCTTACGATATTTTTACCGGACAACAGTGATTGGTTTTTAGTTTTATAGCACTATTACAAGTCCAATTCCCAGTCCGATACCGCTTGAAATGTCTCTATAATTATCCGGATTATTTTCTTTGCTTTTAATAGATACAGATGAATAGGCTAACCCGATATCAATTGAAACTTTTTCATTAAGAAATATTCCCAGGCCACCTCCGATTTGATATAAAAACATGCCAGATGTTTCATCAATTGAGGAGCCGACACTTGGATTATATTTCTCTTTTAAACTGCCTAGTCCAATTTCTCCATGTAGGTATGGTTTTAAATTGCTGTTACTCAATTCAAAATAGTACCTTATAAATGGAGCTAAAGCCATTGAAGTGGTACTGTATTTGTCGTCAGAGTCGTTTTTATAAGAATAATAGGAAATTGGCACCTCAGCACCAACGGCAATACCATTGGCAACAAAAAAACCAACAATAGGCGAAAACTGCAAATTTGTTGTTTTACCCATATCATCACTTCCGTCATCCCATTTCTCTTTTGAATTCAGAAAGGTGAAATTTAATTTAGATTCACCGCCCAATAAAAAATTGCCTTTTTCGGTTTGTGCATTGGTTTCAAAACCCATGCTAAACAAAACTAATCCAATTGATAAAATTTTAAAAACTTTCATAGTTAAAAACTTTAATATTCCCTACTCGTAAGGCTTTTCGGTTACGCCCCGTTTTTTATGTCGTGGTAGCTGGTCTCCACTATGTTTTTTATAAATCGTTTGAATTGCATAGTGGATCGTTAGCCCTTTGATAACTGCTGTTTTTTTTGATTGTTTTTCAAAAATTGAGAAATTTTGATTGATACAGCAATTAAATGTTGAAAAATTCTATGATTTGGTTGATTTTATGATTAAATTTCAATGCGATCTGATTAAAGCCTTATTTGTTAATGCCTGAATCATAGTTAAATAACATTCGAGAAGACACAGTTATTCATCTGTTGAATTTTTAGAAATATTCAGAGGGAGTTTTGTAAAAAACGGTAGTGAGTCAAAATTTAAAAAGTTCTATGGACTGAAAAATTTCGATCAACTGGATCAAGGATGTTTTTTCAAAGCTGGTTCTTTACAAAAGAATCAATAAAAACAAAATTACGGATTGCCAGCATCGTAAAACTGCAGATTATTATTCTTTACAGTTTGAAATCCTTGCAGAAAAGATCTCGCATAAATATCCATTTTATTCACTGTATCTTTTAATTCAGTAGCATAATCATGCAGCTCTTTTTCGTTGTATTTATATAATTTTCTGTTATTCGAAATATCGCCTATTAAAAACCAATTCTTATCAATCACACCAAACTTGTCGTTTGCATTGATCAGCACGTATTCTCTGTTCTCCCTGAATAAATCTATCCCAAATGTATTGTTATAATAGGGCAATTGCAATAAACCCATAATTGAAGGGAAAACATCCATCTGACTGGCAAGCTTATCATAAACTTTGTGATTGGTGATCATGTTGGGAGCGTAAAAGAGCAAAGGCGTATGATGATAGGCAATCGACATTTCGTAGAGATTATCCATCGGGCTGCCATGATCAGCAATAAAAACAAAAATTGTATTATCAAACCAGGCTTCGGATTTTGCCATTTGGATAAATCTTCTCAGCGAAAAATCAGCATATTCAACGATTTGCATTTTTGTTTCACTCGATTTTTGGGCAAAGTAATCCGGAATGTAGTACGGGCCATGATCGCTTGCGGTTAGAAAAGTAGCAAAAAATGGCTGATTTTTGCCGTTTAATTGATTTAATATTGGAATTGAAAATTCAAACATATAATCATCTGGAACGCCCAGAGTGGTTTTGATCATATTTCGCGGATAGTCTGCCTTTGAAATGACACGCTGACAGCCATTGGCTTTTAAAAAGCCTTCAACATTGTCGAACTGCCCATCGTGGGTAGTGAAGTAAATCGTTGAATATCCTTTGTCGGATAGCGTTGAATAAATGCCGTTATACCTTTGCATGGAAGATTCCTTCATCGGGTGTTGCCTGAAAATAGCCGGAAAGGAGAATAAAGTACTAAAAACACCATTGCGGGTATGTATGCCACTCGTAAAGGCATTCTCGAAATAATAACCGCAATTTGAGATGCTATCCAGAAAAGGGGTCAGACTATCAAGGTTTCCATGTCTGCTCATTTTGGCAGCACTCATGCTTTCCATGATGATCAGGATAACATTGTGTTTGGTGTTTTTTAGTGTATCAAAATTTACTTCTCTGAGTATTGGATAGTTAGCATTTGGTTGGGTGATATTCAGATAAGATTGAATATTGGAAATTGATAAAATATTATCTATCAGTGCGATAGATTTGTTTTCTTCCTTTTGCGAATCCAGAAAACTTCTGATAAGTGCGAAATTCGGATTGAGACCCAATTGATTTAAAAACGGATTGTTGCCCAAATAAGCAGTACCTATTCTGATGGGTGATTTTTCTTCGATGCGACCTCGAATGCCCAGAAATATCAAGCCTGTCATTAAGATTGAAAGGCCGATTGTAACGTGCAAATTATTAGCTGGTAGTGCAGATTTAAAGGTCTTAAAAAATCTGTTGATGAGCTTTATAAATATAAATATTAAAGCTATTAACGGGAGGATAATAACCCAATATAAGGGCTCTTGAAATATCATCTTAATTACAAAAACAGGGCTGTCAATCCATTGAAATGCAGATATTGAGAAGCGCGAGAAAAATTGATTAAAATAAGGTATATCAGCTGCACATACAATAAATGTTAAGGAGAAAACCAGTATCATATAAATTCTTGTGAAACCTGTTAAAGTCCTGCTAATAGCTGATTTACTTTTGATAAATTGAATTGCTGTAAGGATTAAAAATGGCAGTAAAATAACATAACTGGCAATTACAATATCAAATCTTATGCCCATTGTAAAAGCCCGAACAATATCATAAAGGCCTGAATCACCTATTCTTTTCAGTTCAGTTGTAAAAAGTAGAAATCTGAACAGAAAAAAAACCAGGATAACGATAAGATATATTTTTAGAAACAACTGTATTGTTGCGGGTATTCTTTTTGTCATGAACCTAAGCATAAGTTGTGGCTGTGCCAAACAAGAAGCAAAAATATTAAAAATACCTTATCTTTTTGTAAATATTAGGTTTTCAAAATGTGCTATTGCAACAGATATAATCTTGGGAAGTGTTCTGATGTTTCTCGGGTAAAATTAATTGAGTTAAATACCTTTGTTGTGGGATGATTTTACAAGAATAATCCTATTAGAAAATGAGGATTTCTTTGAATTTGAGTGAAGCTATTTCGTAAACAACAGTAAATCAGAATGATAAAGAATAATTTAATTATGCTCAGTTCATCGGCTTCACTCGCTTAATTAATAATCAGCATTTAGAATTACTTTTTAGTTCGGTGCTGATGCCACAAATCAGTATTCATTACAACGCTGCTTTATTCCATTGTCACATCTTTCAGTACTTGCCTGTAGGCGTTAAAGATGTTGGCCCGCGATACAAAACCTACGTATTTGCCATTGTCGATCACCGGAAGATTGAAATACCCTGTTTTCCTGAATTTATCCATAACTCGTTCCATAGGTTCATGTGTTGAAACATGTTCTTTGGCCTGCATCATATAAGTGGTGATGGGTTCGTTGTATTTGTCCTGATCGAACATATCCTTGCGCACATCATCCATATCAACCAGACCGATATAGGTATTGTCGGCTTCCACAACCGGAAAAATATTACGTTTTGATTGGATGATGAGTTTGGTGAGATCTCCCAGATTAGCTTCCGGGCTGATGGTAAGCAAATCGGTATCAATCACTTTTTTCACATTCAGCAAGGTGAGCACGGTCTTGTCTTTGTCGTGTGTCAGCAGGTCACCGCTTTCGGCCAGCTGTTTGGTAAAAATAGAATGCGGACTAAATATTTTCACGGTAAAAAAAGCAATGGCAGTGCTCAACATCAATGGCACAATCAGCTCGTAGCCGTTGCTCATCTCCGCAATCAGAAAGATGGCTGTAAGCGGAGCGTGAAGCACTCCGCCCAGCACTGCCGCCATACCCACCAAAGTAAAGTTACCTTCGTGAATGAGATGCAGGTAGCCAATTTGATTAATAAATTTTGCCAGAGCAAATCCAGTAAGGCCACCCATCACTGCTGCCGGTGCAAAAATACCGCCAATACCTCCCGCTTCTGTCGTAAGTGTTGTGGCAATCACTTTGAGCAAAACCAGAAAGACAATAAAAAGCAGGAAAACCCACCAAACGTCTTTAAAGGCAAACAAAAATGTGTTGTTAAGCAATTGGTCGGCATTGCCAGTCATAATCAGCTTGATGGCCGCATAGCCTTCTCCATAAAGTGGCGGGAAGATGAAAATTAAAATGCCCAGTGCCAGACTGCCGATGATGAGTCTTTGATATCGGTTTCCAAACTTGCTGAATCGCTTACGAATGGCATGATGCATCCCGCTGTAATAAAGCGAAACCAAGCCACTGAGCACACCTAAAATCACATAAAAATGCAGGTCGTAAATCTCGAAAGGCTGGGTGATTTCGAAATGAATTAATATTTCATCGGAGAGTAGCAGCTTTGCCGTGATGGCCCCTGTGACAGAAGCAATCAGCAATGGAATTATGGATGCCGTAGCCAGATCGAGCATCAGCACTTCCAATCCAAAAACAACAGCGGCAATTGGCGTGGTAAAGATGGAGGCCATTGCTCCTGCAGCACCACATCCGATAAGTAGGATGGTGTTTTTATAGTTCAGGCGTAATCTTTGCCCAAGCCCTGAGCCAAGTGAAGCCCCTGCTACAATAATCGGCGACTCCAGCCCGATTGAGCCTCCAAATCCGGCAGTAAAAGAACTGCCCAGAACTGATGAGAAATATTTTTGCCAGCGCATCTTGCCATCCAAGCGCGAAATCACATACAAAATGCGCGGAATGCCATGCTCGGTGTGATCCTTAAGCAGGTAGCGTACAATAAGTACGGTAATCAGAATGCCAACACCCGGATACAAAATATACCACAGGTTCTCAGACGATTTATCAAAAAAACCTGTGAGCAACTCTTTGATGTAATATACAAAACTCTTGAGCAGAAATGCCGACAGTCCGGCCAGCAAACCAACTATAACACTCAGTACAATCACAAAATAACTGTCCTGGATATGTTTTACACGCCACACAATGAAACGCGAAAAAAGTGACCGCTGCTTCATGGCTGATTTTTGGTTTACCTTAACAACAAAAATAGAAGTTTCTTTTGGAAAGGAAGGCAGAAAACTGTTTTGTCAACCAACAAACTTACCTCAAGCTTTTTTTTACCTATGCACTCCATCAAGCTAATGCCCTCAGGAGGTGATACTTTTCTTTCAATTTGTTAACAAAATCACTTCACACTGTTGGCATATAAGAAGATACAGTGCGATATTCTTTTCAAAAAGTGATGCTTTATGTCTTTTGGTGATTTGTGATTTTGCCACTTTATCTGTATAACCTATTTTCGTGCTTAAAGACATTTCGTTTATTATTAACTTAAAACTTGTTATCATGACATACACTCGAAAATTCGTATTGCTTTCTGCCGCTTTTGCTTTTATGTTTTTTGGATTTGTAGCGCAGGCTCAGGTCCAACCCCAAAGTCCGCAGAAGAAGATGCAAAATCAGGAGAAGCAACAGATTTCAGATCCAACACTTCAACAGTTTGCAGGTGCACTCAAAGTTGTTCAAGCTATGAACGAGGACATACAAAAGGAGATGGGCAAAATGGTTACAGAAGCCGGAATGGAAGTTGAACGTTATCAGGAAATAGCCCTGGCCAGTCAAAATCCAGATGCAGAAGGTTGACATGACAGCTGAAGAACAGCAAAAAGTAGAACAGATTAATCAGTATCTGCAACAACTTCAGATGAAAGTTCAAACTGAAATGCAGTCAGAGATCACCAAACAAGGCCTCACAGTTGAGCACTATCAGGAATTGGTGACGATCATCCAAAGTGATCCCGAACTCATGCAGTGCTTACAGCAAATCATGCAGAACTAAAGTTGCCACTTCTACCTGGAATAGCTTCAAAAAAAAACGCAGCCAAAGCAAACTGATAAAGCAGCAAACGGGAAGCCGTGAAAATGCTATTAGCTTTTGGGTTTTAGCTTTTGGCTGCGTTTTTACACCTATCAACAAACGATTAAGCAATAATTTTTATCGTTGCGAATCTTTAGCATGGCGCGTAACTCTAAATTTATAAACACGGCTTCTCGACTACGCTCGAAGACCGTAAAC
>DJWN01000039.1 GCA_002440975.1 Bacteroidales bacterium UBA6229 | reverse complement strand
TTCCTGTCAGTGCTTTAATCAGGCCATTGGAGTATCAGAATACATTCAATATTGATATTTATCTTCTGATAGGTGGCACGGTTTTGCTTTTCGTGGCCATGTTCACCGGAAATAATAAAAAACTAGACCGCTGGGAATCTGGACTCTTGATACTTATATTCCTGATTTACGCCTTTACCATGATGTCGTAAGAAATAGCACAATACAAAAAGAAAGGTTTCTCTTGAATTTGAATTGAAATTCCTTGTTATTTAACAGATTTACTGGCATAAAACTAATTTCTGTCAGCTGAATTACTTATTCAGATGAACATTTTTTGCTTTTCCTGGATTACTAAAACAAAAAAACCAATCTTTGTGGTAACCTAAAAAATCAAAAGCGATGAAACTACTTAAAAAATTACACTCGTAATTGTTGCGATTATCTTGATTTTTCTGGTGATTGCGCTTTTCGTTGATCGTAATTATTCTGTTGAAAGAAACGTAATAATTAATAAGCCAATTGCTGAAGTATTTGATTATGTAAAATACCTCAAAAACCAGGACAATTTCAGTAAATGGGCCAGGATGGATCCGGAGATGCAAAAGTGCAATCGCGGAACAGACGGACAGCCCAGATTTGTATCAGCCTGCAAAATTGAGAAGAAAAATGTGGGAGCAGGCGAGCAGGAAATCCTTCGCATTGAGGAGGATAAACGAATTGATTATGAACTGAGATTCCTGGAGCCTTTCGAGTCGACCCAACAAGCCTACATCATAACAACAGCAATCGAAAGTATGCAAACCCGTGTTGCGTGGGGTTTTAATGGCCATATGACTTATCCTTCTAATCTGACGTTATTTTTAATGGACTTTGAAGAGATTGTTGGCAATGACTTTCAGACAGGTCTCGATAACCTAAAAAATGTTCGTCCGTTATAAAGCTTACCTATTTATTTTTCATTCAATCGCGTATTTTAAAGTAGCAAAGTTAGCATTTATTGTCGATTTTCTGTCTTTCCCACATTTTCTACAATGACGCCCAACAGGAATTTATAACTATCTCCAAAGTTCCTGTTGCCCGTCATATTGTGTTCGCCCTAATTGGTTACATTATAAAGTATTATATGATTTTAGCTAGTTACAATAAATCTAAAATAACACCGGAAAATCATACCGAAATCATTTACATTAACATACAAAATAAATCTATTCCTGACAAAACAGATACTGAAACAAGTTTCCCTATGAATTTACAATAAAAAGAATTGTAAATGAAATTTTGAGTTTTACAATAAATTTGCAATTCAAATGTTTTCTTACTGGGCAACTAATTTGCTATACACAAATAACCATCTTCTATTTATGGTAATATACGATAACTTCATATTAAACAACGGTTTACGCTTTTATATACTGCACGATCCCACCACACCCATGGCTGCGGTGAATATACTTTATGATGTTGGAGCCCGCGATGAAAACCCAAATCGCACCGGCTTTGCCCATCTTTTCGAACACCTGATGTTTGGAGGCTCTGTAAACATCCCTAAATACGATGAACCGCTACAACGTGCCGGTGGCGAAAACAATGCCTTTACTAACAGCGATATCACCAATTATTATCTCACCCTCCCCAAAGACAACCTCGAAACAGCCTTTTGGCTCGAATCGGATCGGATGCTTAGCCTGGCTTTCAGCGAAAAAAGCCTGGAAGTACAACGGCAGGTTGTTACAGAAGAATTTCGTCAAAACTACCTCAACCAGCCTTACGGTGATGTGTGGCTGTTGCTGAAACCACTCGCCTACAAAGTCCATCCCTATCAGTGGAATACCATCGGCAAAGAAATCAGCCATATTGAGCAGGCTCATTTGCAGGATGTTAAGGAATTTTACAAAAGATTTTACAATCCAAACAATGCCATTGTGGTAGTTGCAGGTGACCTAAAAACCAGCGAAGTGGAACGCCTGGCAAAAAAATGGTTCGAACCAATCGAAGCAGGTGAAACCTACGAGAGAAAACTTCCGGAAGAACCAAAACAAACTCAGGCCCGCCGAATGGAGGTGAAGCGTGATGTGCCCCAAACAGCCATCTACAAAACCTACCATATGTGCGGAAGGCTCAACAAACATTTCTACGCCAGTGATCTGATTTCTGATCTGCTCGGCTCGGGTCAGTCATCCCGGCTTTTTAAAACCCTGGTAAGGCAGAAGCAACTTTTTTCTGAAATCAATGCCTTCGTAACCGGCGATATTGATCCCGGATTGCTTATTGTTACCGGAAAAATCAATGAAAAAGTTACCATTTCCGAAGCTGAAGAAGCCCTGGAAACAGAAATCGAAAAGATGAGACATAAGCCCCCAACCGCAAACGAATTACGCAAAGTTAAAAACAGGGTGATCTCAGCCAATTCCTTTGGCTCACTTTCGGCACTCAACAAAGCCATGAATCTTGCTTACTATGCGCATATCGAAATGCCACAACTCATCAATACCATTACGCAGGAGTACGAAAAAATTAGGCCTGAACATGTTTTGCAAAATGCCATTGAAGTCCTGAATCCGGCCAACTGCTCCACTTTAATTTACCAAAGCCAGAAATCAGATTTATGAGAATACAAAGCCCCGACAGAAGAACAGCCCCTGAAATTATCAGCTCCGACAGCCTGAAACTGAGCGAACCTACAGCAATCAAACTGTCGAACAATATGCCACTCTACCTTTTTCCCAGCCCTATCCACGAAGCTTCACGCCTTGATATTGTACTTGAAGCAGGCAGCATCTGGCAACATAAAAAACTAACGGCCAGCACAACCATCAAAATGCTGCGCGAAGGGACAACCCGGTTCAGTGGAGGTGAAATCTCTTCCAGAATTGATTATTATGGTGCCTTTCTCGATCTGCAAACAACAAAAGATACTGCCTGGATCAGCTTATACGCCATGCGCAAAAACCTTCACCGACTCCTGCCAATGGTAAAAAGCATGCTCATCGAAGCAAGTTTCCGGAATCGGGATTTTAACTTGCTGAACAACAGGCAAAAACAATCTTTTTTGGTCAATAGCCAAAAACCCAAACAACTGGCACGTAATCATTTTAACCAATTACTTTTTGGAGCCAACACCCCTTACGGCCAGATCGCTGAATCAGACGATTTTGACAAGCTGAAAAGAGATGATTTGATAAAATTCTATCACGAAAAAATTTATCCCGGACAAGCCTATGCTATTTTGGCAGGACCAATTGACGAAGAGCTTAAAAGTTTGATCGACGAATTTGTAGGTTTTGAATGGCGTGCCAAAGGTGTTAAGAATATGTTTAAGTTGAATGCAACATTTAAACCGGGCTATCACCATATTCTACGCAAAAATTCATTACAGTCTGCAATCGTTCTAGGGAAAACACTCATGCTCCGAAGTCATCCTGACTATATCCCGTTTTTGCTGCTCAATACTGTTCTGGGTGGCTATTTCGGCTCCAGGCTGATGACAAATATCCGGGAAAACAAAGGATATACTTATGGAATAAATTCACAGGTAGTTCCCATGCGACACGCCACAGTTTTCATGATCAGCACCGAAACCGGAAGTACTGTGACACAAAATGCAATTTTAGAAATTAAACACGAATTGACCCGGCTATGCGAGAAACCTATCCCGGAGGAAGAACTGCAACTGGTGAAAAATTACCTCAACGGGAGTTATCTCAGGGCTTTGGATGGCGTTTACAATCAGGCCGAACGCTTCAGATCAGTAAGAGATCATGGCTTAGGAATGCAGTTCTATCTGAATAGCATCCAGCGTATTAAGCAGACAACAAGTGAAGAATTGCTTAACTTAGCACAAAAATACCTCGATCCAAAAAGCATGCTTACGGTTGTTGTAGGTGACGAAAATCAAAAACACTGAAATGACCATTCAAAAAGTCATCGGTTTACTACTTATTATTTTATATTGGATTATCCCAAGTAAAGTTTATGCACAAAATCCAATAATACTAAGCGTAGATGTGGATGAAAATGGCCACGTTGAAATCAGGTGGGATATCCCTTCGGGAGACGAAAATGCCCGCTATGTCATTCAAAGATGGAACTACCTTAACCCTGATGGCCAAGGATTTGATACAGATTTAGCAATAATAAATGCCTCTGACAGACTTTATGTTGATCAGAATAGTCAGGTAAACATCAAAAAACAAATTTATCGGATTTATAATGAAGCTGCCCAGGCCTCACAATCAGAAGAAATGCAAACCGTATTTCTCTATGAAGCTATTGACTATCAGGAATGTGATTTAACAAATACAATCAAGTGGACAGGCTTTTTTGACACCTTTAATCCCGTTTCCTATAAAATCTTATTCAGCATTGATGGCGGAAACAGTTTTACGCTGCTTACCACTTTATCACAAAATGAACTTGAGCAAGTGGAAACGATTTCAACCTACGAAAACACTTCACCACATCAAACTCCTGTTTATGCCTACACTCACCAGGAACTCAATCCTGATCAAACCTATACCTATAAAGTAGAAACTGTATATGATGTAAATGGCGAGCCACAATCAAGTGGTTCAAATCTGCAATCACGCAATACACCGGCTTATCAGCGGCCTGATCCTCCAAAAATTGTAGCCGTTAGTGTAAACGAAAACAACGAAATAGAGATTACCGGCGAAATTACTACAGAAAGTTCTGCAACTATCAATAGCTCATCCATCTGGAGAACCGACAGTCAAAACTCGTCTGATTTGAGTTTTTACATTGATCTCAACCAAACAAGACCGGGTACTGTTAACTACACCGATGAAGCAGTATCTACTAATGAAACGGCCTATTGGTATGGCCTGATGTTGGAGGACAAATGTCAGTTTCCCATTCCGGAAGACCCAACCACAAATGCGCACAGAAGCATCTTTCTGGCAGCAGAAGTTATTAACAACGAGCAAGTTGAACTTAACTGGAATGCCTACGAAGGTTGGTCACCGGATCATTATCGCATTTTCAGAAAGACATCTACCGATGCTTATATTGAAATTGGTTCACCACAACAAACCCAATACACCGACAACACGATAGCCGATGGTGATGAATCAGGCAGCATCATTTATTTTGTTCAGGCAGTTTCGGAAGATCAAAGTACCGGGGCCGAAATCACCGCATCCTCCAACAGGGTAATAGTGGGATTCGATAGTCCGTTTTTTGTGCCCAATGCATTTCGACCATCATCAATTAAATCTAAAAATCAACTATTTAAACCGCTTTCCCGTTTTTCACCAGCAGGTGGCTATCTGTTTCAAATCTACGATCGCTGGGGAAGGCTACTTTTCGAATCGACAGATTTCAATGAAGGCTGGGACGGGAAAGTGAACGGAAATGAAGCTCCACAAGGCGTTTATCTCTGGCGATACAGCTACAAAAATTCTGAAGCTAAAACACTGGAAGACAAGGGCACGGTGATGTTAATCAGGTAGTTTATCGAACTTAACTGTTCAGGGTTTTTCAATACGCTCTCTACGACTGATATACTTATTTCTGGCAAACTCCTGCATATCACTGATGCTGTCCTTTTCGTCCATGATTTCAAAGCCGAGTAAAGTTTCGATGATATCTTCCATCGTTATGATACCGGCAGTTCCGCCATATTCGTCCACCACAAGGGCAATATGTTCGCGTTGCTGTATCATCCTGTCCCAGGCCCTTAATGCAGGGATAGATTCAGGAACGACGATTATTTCCCGCTTCAGAGCTTTAACCAGTGTTCCGTGCTTATCATCTGCCAACAGCTCAAAAACATCCTGCCTGAAAACATATCCGGTAACATTCTCAATGCTACCCGAATAAACAGGAATGCGGGTAAAAGCTTTAAGCTCATCCATTTCGGCAAAATCCTCTATCCGTGTGTCCTGTTCCACTGCTGCAACAACAACCCTGGGCGTCATGATATCCCAGATTTTAACCTTTCGCAAGCTGATGATATTATTGATGATACGACTTTCCTGTTCGCCTAATACGCCCTCCTGCATTCCAATATCAGCCAAAAGTCCAAGCTCCTCGCGACTGATGGTTTTTTCGCTTCCCTTTTTGGAAAAGAGACGCGTAATATATGCTGATATCCATACCAGGGGCCAGGTGATTACAAGCATAATTCGTATGGAGAAGAATGTAAATCCCAATAAATTTTTCCAATAACTGGCTCCGATGGTTTTCGGAATTATCTCAGTCAATATTAATATCAAAATGGTGAGTATCGCAGAAATAATACCAAAATAGGCTTCGCCAAAAACTTTTACGGCCTGAGCACCCACCCCGGCGGCACCAATGGTATGCGCCACCGTATTCATAGATAAAATAGCAGAAAGGGGCCGGTCGATTTCCTGCTTCATCTTTCCTAAAGCAGTGGCAATTTTGTCTCCGGCTTCGGCTCGGGTTCTGAGATAAGTTTGAGGAGCCGATAATAAAACCGACTCCAGAATAGAACACAAAAAAGAAACGACCAGCGCAAGTAAAAGGTAAAGAATCAGTTGAAGCATCAAAAGTTGTATTTGCGCGTAAAATTAAGTAAATGAAACAATTCCTTGTGCATCTGATCTTATTTTTTACATCGATCGTTCGATATGGGTAAACTTAAAATGTATCGTCTTTTCATTCGGTTAAAATCCGCATCTCAACCCGTCTGTTCCTCGCCCGACCGGTTTGATCTTCATTGGAATCCAATGGCAAATCAGAACCAAATCCACGAACCAGAAGTCGATCAGCATCAATTCCATTGGCAAGTAAAAAATCTGCCACAGCCTGCGCCCGATCCAATGAAAGCTTGCGATTGAAATCTTCCTCGCCGGTAGTGTCTGTATGCCCTTCTAAACTAATCATTAAATCAGGATTTCGTTTCAGAAAAGTCTCCAGATTTTTCAGGCTAGCCAACGCTTCCGGAAGCAGAACGGCTTTGTTCAGTTCAAACAAAACATTCTCAAGTACAATAGTTCTTCCAGCCTTTATTGGTTCAAGTTCAACCTTTTGTAAAACTGGTTTGAGCTCTGTTCCCTTTTCCGGACGAAATGATGTTTCGTAATATAAATAATGCCCTGCATTTACCTGAAGTACAAGATGTTTGCGGGCAGGAAGTACCACAAAAGCCAAACCTTTTTCATCTGTTTGCACAGTTATCAACTCATGGGCTAAAACAGGTTCCGAAACAGTAACATCTGCTTTTAAAGGCTGAGCAGTTTCTTTATCCGTCACCAATAACTCAACATAGCTAACAGGCTCTGGTTGAAACAATAATGGCAAATCAAAACTAAAAATATCATAATGATCCGTGCTGTCAGCTTTGGCAGATATCATGGCAGTAGCACCGGCAGCATCTACCACCAGGTTTATTTGATCCGTCTCCTGATTAATTGGGAAACCCATGTTGACAGGTTTTTGCCACAGACCTGATGAATCTTTCCGGCTGAGGAAAAGATCCATTCCACCCATTCCTGGATGGCCGTCAGACGAATAATAAAGAGTCTTATTATCGAAATGCCAGAAAGGTGCCATCTCGTTTCCAGCAGAGTTTAAGATTTCACCCATGTTTTGCGGTTCACCCCATTTTCCATTTTGAAAATGACTGATCCACAAATCGCTGCCACCTTCTCCTTCAGGTCTGTTGCTGGCAAAAATCAGGCTTTTCCCATCAACCGACAAAGCCGGCTGCGAATCCCAATAGGCACTGTTTACTTCCACAAGATTCTGCGGAACCGACCAGCCGTGACTGTTTTTGGTTGATAGATAAATATCGCAGCTTCCTCTTCCATTCGGCCAGCCACAAGCAGCAAAAACAATACTCTTTCCATCAGCCGAAAAAGTAACAGCACCAATCTGCTGCGAAAAAGGCCAGGTTTCAGACTCCAAAGCAACCGCCTCTGCCCAGGCTTCATCCAGCCATTCCGATAGCATTACTGTTTCAATGTGGGGTTTATCCTTTGCCATTTCCTGTCGTCTTGTAAAAAGTAATTGTTTCCCATCAAGCCGCAAGGCATTCACATATTCATCTCCGGGTGAGTTAATTTGTCCGCCCAGCGACAGCAGTTCAATTTCCAATGGATTGGCATATGCTTCTTTTCTGAAATGAGCTATTTCACGGAGTAAACTTGCTTTTTCAAGAAATGATGCAGAAATGTCCTGACGTTTCAGAAAGACTTCGAGTACCGTCGAAGCCTTGTCATACAGGCCTTTAGCAACATAAGCTTTGGATAGTACATACCCAATTCCCGGAAAAAAATCAGGTGAGAGGTCATAGGCGTGTTCGTAAGCTTCAACAGCTAATGTTATGCTATCCAACTCATTAGCCGCATCTCCGAGCATCAGCCAGGCTTCAATAAAAACGGGATCGGCCTCAACAGATTTCTGAAGAAACGGAATACTTTTATAATAATCGCCAGCTCGGAAAGCTGTCTCAGCTGATTCGAAGGATTTCAGGGCTTTTCGGGAAGTTTGCTGCTTTGTATGAGTTTGCTGTGCCGAAAGGGGAAAAACCAAGAACAGCAAGAGCAACAACATCAAGGAATACGCATATATTTGTGGCTTTGCAGGCTGATGCGCCATTGCGGATGCTTCATCACATAATCGGTGAGCAGGGGTATAATATTTTCTGATACGCTCCATTCAGGCTGTAAATATAAGTAACATTCGGGCTTCACCAGTTTGGCATTTTTTTCGGCCCATTCCAGATCGGCTTCCTTTTCGATTACAACTTTAAGTTCATGCGCACGACTGTATATTTCTGGTTTTGGTGGCGAAAGCTTTTTCGGAGACAAGCAAATCCAGTCCCATGAACCAGTTAAAGGATGTGCTCCGGAGGTTTCCACCATCGTTTTAACACCCATTTGTTGCATCAGTTCTGTAAAATAATCCAGCGGATAGAGCGAAGGCTCACCACCTGTGACCACAACAGTTTTTGCGGTTTGTTCAGCCGCACGTTTTGCAATTTCATCTGCCAAAACAGGAGGAAAATGCGTGGCATCCCAGCTGGGTTTGGTGTCGCACCAGCTGCAGCCCACATCGCAGCCGCCGATGCGGATAAAATAAGCCGCACTGCCCATATTGTGTCCTTCGCCTTGTATGGTATAGAACTCCTCCATCAAGGGTAGTTTGCGGCCGCCTTCAAGGATATCCTGTTTGATATTAGTCATTTAAAGTAGCAATAATAGATTATTCTTTTACCAAAAAAAACTGCTTTAACAGATTCGCTTTCAGGCATCAACTCCAAGTATAATGTAGAATTCGCTTCGTCTGTTTTAAAAACTTCCTCGCTTACAATCCAATCGTTTTCATCAAAATAAACTAAACGATAATCCCCATTTTTAAACTGATCGCTATTGATTACAAAAATACGTTCTTCATTGTCATTTTTATTCACATTCAGAAGTACGCCTTTTTCTAAGGCAAGATGAAAAGGATTCAGATAAGGTTCCAAATTCATTTTGAATGCTCTGGCCGTGAAGGATTTACTACGCTCGGCAGAGATCATGATCTGCCAGGGATTAACAAATGCTACGCCCTCAATTTGTGTGGTAAGCAGGTTTGGAAGATCGATTCTGCGCTTACTGGATTCCATAAAGTTTTCATTTTCAAAACCGTAAAAAAGCCACACAAAAGGTTCCCAGGTTTTGTAAGTGTATCCAACCAAGACCAACTGATTTCGCCCGGAATCAAAATCTGCTCCGGTGATCAACCCTCGGCTGTCAAATCGTCCCAACAGTTTTGGAGTGTGTTTACCCGGCTCAATGGGCAATGAATAGATTTTTGAATGCTGATCGCCTCTGTTTTTACTAAAGAGATAGAGATGTTCTTTCCCGGCAACCATTGCCTCACAATCAAAATTATTTGATTTCCAGTTGACTGTAAAATCAGTCTGATCCCCAAAGCTGAAATGTATGGTTTCTGTGGACAACTCAGCATCTCCTTTCGGCGGGATATCCATTCGGCTGACCCGATGAATCAGCAGATTTTTTCTACTTCCGCTGTTGTTGCCAAAATCGCCGATAAAAAGATAATCCTCATGCAAAGCCACATCTTCCCAGTCTGTATTTTTTATTCCGGGGAATATTAATCTCCTGCTGATTTCGCTGGTCGTTGTATCGATGCCATACAGCACCGCTTCGCCGCCACTATCGTTATGTGTCCAAAGTAATCCATCAAAAAAGACCAGACCGGAAGTCTCTTCCACAGTGTTAGGAAGCTCAAACAAAAAGTCAGGGTTTTGAATGGAGATTGGAAATCTGCAACTGATCGAAAGGCTGTCGGATGGATTGAAGTTGGCCGCAAATACATCATCACATTGTGCCTGCATTTGCGCTGCGCTAAAAAATAAAGCTGAAAAAATCAGCCAAAAGCTTAGGAAATATTTCATTGATACACCGCTTTCTTGCTAGCCAGCAGCGTGTTTCGCAACAAAGAAACAATCGTCATAGGACCAACACCACCAGGCACGGGCGTGATAGCAGAAGCTTTTTTAGATACCTCGTCATAATCCACATCTCCGGCCAGGTAATAGCCTTTTTCTTTGCTGGCATCTTCCACACGATGAATACCCACATCAATAACTGCTGCTCCGGATTTTACCATATCGGCCGTAACAAAACCAACTTTTCCAATGGCAGCTATCAGGATATCAGCTTGTAAGGTAATTTCCCTGAGGTTTTTAGTACGGCTGTGGCAGAGCGTTACTGTGGCATCGGCATTTTTCGCCTTACGCGAAAGCATCACGCTGATTGGCGTGCCTACAATATTCGACCGGCCAATTACCACTACATGCTTGCCAGCTGTTTCAATTTTGCTGCGTTCCAACAGCTCCATAATTCCATTAGGAGTGGCCGGGAGATAAGAAGGCAGGCCAAGCATCATGCGACCGGCATTCTCCGGATGAAAACCATCCACATCCTTGGACGGATCAATGGCCATTAATACTTTTTGTTCATTCATATGATCGGGAAGCGGGAGCTGAACAATGTACCCGTCCACCTCTTCATCACGATTCATGAATTCCACCAACTCAAGCAACTCCTTTTCAGAAGTATTTGCCGGAAGCCGATAAACCGAGGAGGTTATTCCAACTGATCTGCAGGCTTTTTCTTTGGATGCCACATAGGTTTGACTTGCCGCATCTTCGCCAACAATAATTGCAGCCAGATGCGGTGCCTTGTCATCCTTATCAATCATGGCCGCCACCTCTTTGGCAATCTCTTTTTTGATCTCGGCGGCAATCGCTTTGCCATCAATAATTTTAAGACTCATAATTTCTTCTGTTTCTATCGGCGACGCATCTGGTTCATCATGCGCATCATTTTCTGACCGCCCCCACCTGTCATCATACGCATCATTTTTGAAGTTTCGCTAAACTGCTTCACCAAACGGTTTACCTCAACAATACTTGTGCCGCTCCCAATTGCGATGCGTTTGCGCCGGCTTCCGTTGAGCAGTTTTGGGTCTTCGCGTTCAGCCGGTGTCATAGAATAAATGATCGCTTCGATTCCTTTAAAGGCATCATCCTCTATTTCGGTATCCTTCAAAGCTTTACCCATTCCCGGAATCATACCGGCCAAATCCTTGATGTTTCCCATCTTTTTGATCTGCTGTATCTGCTTGAGGAAGTCGTTGAAGTTGAACTCATTCTTGGCAATTTTGCGCTGTAGCTTTCGTGCCTCTTCGGCATCAAACTGCTCCTGAGCTTTCTCAACAAGCGAAACAATATCGCCCATGCCCAGGATACGATCAGCCATACGCTTGGGATAGAAAACATCCAGGGCATCCATTTTTTCGCCAATCCCGACAAATTTGATCGGTTTATCCACCACAGAACGAATACTCAGAGCAGCCCCACCACGTGTGTCGCCATCCAATTTGGTGAGTACTACCCCATGAAAATCAAGTCTGTCGTTGAAGGCTTTGGCTGTATTCACTGCATCCTGACCAGTCATGGAATCCACTACAAACAAAATCTCGTGTGGATCAACATTTTTCTTAATGGCTGCAATCTCGTTCATCATCTGTTCATCAACAGCTAAACGACCAGCTGTATCGATGATCACCACATTTTTACCAGACTGCTTGGCATGAGCAATGGCCTTTTTAGCAATTCCTACAGGATCCTTGCTTCCATCCTCGGTAAACACCTCAACAGCAACCTGTTCGCCCAACACCTTGAGCTGATCAATAGCTGCCGGACGGTAAACGTCACCAGCCACAAGCAAGACCTGTTTTCCTTTTTTTGATTTAAGGTAGTTAGCCAGCTTTGCCGAAAAAGTGGTCTTACCCGAACCCTGAAGCCCGGCAATCAAGATAATGCTTGGATTTCCTTTGAGGTTGATTTCAATTTGCTCGCCACCCATCAGTTCGGCCAACTCATCATGTACAATTTTCACCATGAGCTGCCCGGGCGAAACAGCCGACAAAATCTTTTGCCCCAGTGCTTTCTCTTTTACTGTATTGGTAAAATCCTTGGCAATCTTGAAGCTTACATCGGCATCAATCAATGCCTTTCGTACCTCCTTGAGCGTTTCGGCAACATTGATTTCAGAAATGTGTCCCTGTCCTTTTAGCAATTTGAACGAGCGTTCCAGTTTTTCACTCAGGCCTTCAAACATAGTTACTTATCTGTTTATGATGAATCTATTTAAGCTTTTTTTTCAGGCTGCAAAAATAGCAAAAATTCGGGAGATGCAGAACGAATGGGATATAATAAGGTGCATGCAGTACTGTGCTTCTAAAATGAACTTAAGGTAAAGAAATTAAAGCATTTAGAAAAAATGTTGTGTCCGTTCAAAAAACATAATCTCATAGCCAATATTACTCCTTTTACAATTTCATTTAAAATCAAACGTTAGCTGGAATAGGATGCAAATTCAGACAGATGAATTAGCCTATCTTTGCAGCTGGTTAATCTTATTTAAGGTATTGATTTGATGAGACAAATTCCAATTCTTATATTCTTATTCTTGCTGATAGTGTCATTCAGCATTTTTTCCTGTAGAAAACATGATGAGATAAGTACTGATTCCGGACTAAAACTTAGTTTTTCTTCTGATTCTGTAGTTTTCGACACCGTTTTCTCAAGTCTGGGGTCTGCTACACGTCAGCTGATGATCTACAACAATAACAAGGAACGCATAAACATTGGTTCTATCCGTCTGGGCAATGCCAACAACTCTCCCTTCAGAATAAATGTGGACGGCAAGCCCGGTACGCAAATTTATGATATCGAAATACCCGGAAACGACAGTCTGTATGTATTTCTGCGCGTGACCATTGACCCCGCTGACCAGCAAAATCCCTTTGTGGTGGAAGACGATCTGATGTTTGAAACCAATGGCAACAGTCAGCAGGTGAAACTGGTAGCATGGGGACAGGACGCTATTTATATTGTTGCTGATCAGCAAATTGCAGGATTTCCACCTTTTAAAATTGTGGCTGACAGCCTTGAAACGACTGTCTGGACAGCAGAGAAACCTTATGTGGTTTATGGTTACGCCTTAATCAATTCTTATGGCACTTTGCGCATTGAAGCCGGCGCGCACATTCATTTTCACGATCAATCGGGTTTGTGGTCATACAGCGAAGGCCAGCTGATTGTTGATGGCACAGCCGAATCACCAGTGCTTTTCAGGGGCGACAGGCTCGAAAGCAGCGATGGGCTCGACTACCGTCATGTGCCCGGCCAATGGGATCGCATCTGGTTGATGGAAGCCAGAGCCGGAGCAGATCACCAGATTTCACATGCCATAATCAGAAATGGTTATATCGGAATTCAGGCTGAATCATTTCTGAAACCTACCGAAGCTGCATTGCGTATTGACAATACCATCATTGAAAATCACACCGGCGTGGGAATCTTTTCAAGGCTTTATGCCATTGAAGCAAAAAACACTGTAATCGCCAACTGCGGCAATTATGCCCTGGCACTTACTGGCGGCGGCGATTACCGCTTTGTGCACACTACCATTGCCAACAACTGGAGCCTCTCGGTTAGGAATAATCCATCAATTTTCTTTAACAATTTTTTGCTGGACTCTTCGAATAATCCTGTTGCGATTCCTTTTCAGTTTGCGATGGGTAACAGCCTGATTTACGGCTCCAATTCAGAAGAGTTTAATTATGAATTTGTGAGCAGTGCCGATACCAATTATGTTTTTGAAAACTGCCTGATAAAAACTGAGCGTCGAATAGCCGACTGGCCTGGCTTTGTGAACAGTATCGCCAACGAAAATCCGCTTTTCAAAGATTACGTAAACTTCAATTACAAACCCGATACCCTTTCGCCGGTAATTGGAAAAGGGAAACCGGAATTTGCACAGGAAGTGCCTTTCGACCTGGATGGGGTTTCGCGTACCGAAAGTCCCGATTTAGGTGCCTATCAATTTGTACCGGCCAACCGCTAAAACGGAAATATGATCATTGGAATTGGAGGCGTGAGCAGAGCGGGAAAGACTACCCTGGCCAAATGGCTTAGGAATCAGTTCCCTCACAAAAAAACACACCTTATCTGTCAGGATGAGTTTGCTTATCCTACTGACCAAATACCGCGAATTAAGGATCGTATTGACTGGGAACATCCGGATAGCATTGATCATGAAAGATTTAGAAAAAGCATCCTGGCCGAGAGCAAATTAAATGAAATTGTGATTGCCGAAGGGCTGCTTGTTTTTCATGATCGGTTGACCTATAGTTTGTACGACAGCATGTTGCTGGTTGAAATTGATTACCAAACTTTTCTGAACCGAAAAGAACATGATCACCGTTGGGGACACGAGCCCGACTGGTATGTAAAGCATATCTGGGAAAGTTATTTAAACTACGGCCAAAGCCCGGAACCGCAGCGTACACTCATTGTTAATGGCACCAAAAAGTTCCCTACAAAAACCATTTTGAATTTCATTGCCTAAATTGCTTCCATCATGGATCAGGAAATAATTCTCAAAACGACCGATTTTGTAAAACACAAACTTGCCGATACCGAAAGCGGACATGATTGGCTTCATATCGAAAGGGTTTACCAAAATGCACTGCAACTGATCGAAAACACTTCTTGCGACCGAACCGTAGTACTGATTGCGGTTTTGGTGCACGATTTGAATGATACTAAGTTTCAAAAAGGAAAAGAAACTGAAATCCTTGAGGAAATCAGCAGTTTCTTACTTAAAACAGGTTTATGCCCCGAAAAGCTCGAACATATCAAAACTATCATCAACAATTTGTCGTTCAGGCACAGTTTTGGAAACAGCATTGACAAAAGCCTTGAGTTTCAAATCGTGCAGGATGCCGACAGGCTTGACGCTATTGGTGCCATCGGAATTGCAAGGGCTTTCAGTTATGGAGGATTTAAACAACGTCCGTTTTACACAGAAAACCCAGCAGCAATCCAGCATGAAAGCAGCACGTCCTATCAAAAAAGCAAGGCTGCAACCATCAACCATTTTTATGAAAAGCTGTTGCTTCTCAAAGACCAGATGAATACTGAAAAGGCAAAAGCAATTGCAGAGAAAAGGCATCAGTTTATGTTCGATTTTCTGGCCCAGTTCGAAGCTGAAAAAACAGGAAAAAGCTGACTAATTCAAGAGTTTTACTTCTTTTAATGATTGATTTCCAACCTGATCTTTCACCTCAATCCTGAGGTTATTTTCGCCTTTTCTCAGACGTTCATCAACTTCATAAATTAATAAATCATTTTTGGCATCATATTCCATCAGCAACCATTCGCCATTAAGAGTGGCGTTGTAGGTATCAATACCGGTTTCTTTGTCTTCGATTCTGACTTTTAAGGTAGTTAATCCCGAAACAGATTTAGTCTGGCTAAAATTCAGAAATTCGATGTTGGGTTTTAAGGTATCTGCCAACACAGTGAAACGTCCCATCAATCGGGGTTCAGCACGAAGAAATCCTTTTTCTAATTTTGTTTTCATTGCTGAAGTCTCATTTTTTTCGTCCAGATAGGCGATGTATAACTTATCAGGCTGCTTGAAATCAGGAAGTTTAACAGCCAATTTATAGGCCTTATGCACAGGAATAGTCCGGTCGCCAATCTGAAAAATCTCAACACCACTTAGGCTGTCATTTTTGCTTGCTACAACAAGGTATTCATCCTTATAAAAAGCATCCTTTGGAATATTCAGCTTGAAATTTTCACTTTCCAGACTAAATGTTGAGCCTGCTTTGACGAGGATTCCTGAGGGATTTACTTTTTCAATTGAAGTATCCGGCTCCACGCCTATCACCGTGAAAGGCAAAAGTGATCGGTTTTGATGGAAATCCAGTACTTCAAATGCGAGTTTGATGGTATCATCACTTTTCACCTTGATTATTCCCTGCGCTTTTTCATAAAGCCCAAGTTTATTTAAAGGATCAACAGCAGTTTTGATCAGCCGTTTTTTGTTTGTTTGATAATAGGCATAATCAATATAGCTGTTGATGTAGCGCGTTTCGCCAAAAGAAAAACGATCCGCTTTCACCTCAAATAAAACGATCGAATCCCGCAAAAGCCGAATCGAATAAACTCCGTTTTTATTAGGTGTATCGTTATGCTGATCAATCACAGAAACTCCAAAAGCAAAGCTTCCACTGAGCTCAACAGCTTGATGATCAGGCAATCGGTGTTGCTCACCCCAACCCTGGACAGGCAAATAAAAGGGCTTGAGTTGTTGCTTTACATAAGAAGTGTCATTCATTGGATAAACCGCAAAATGACTGATTGCCGGACGGATATAATCTTTCATCTGAATGCCGAAATACAGGGGATTCATGGGTTCCTGAGTTGCTGCATCACGGATTTCGAAATGGAGATGCGGCCCGCCGGATGAACCGCTGTTGCCTGATAAACCTAACAGATGGCCAACTTTTAGCGCAAATTGTTCAGGAATTAGATACAGATTTATAGCATAAGATTTTTGTCGGTATTGTTCCTGCTTGACGTAGGCCTCAATTTCGGGACTAAAACGCTGTAAATGTGCATACACAGAAGTGTAACCCTCCGGATGATTTACGTAAATGGCTTTGCCAAAACCAAAAGGAGACACAGCAATCCGGCTCACATAACCATCACCAACAGCAAAGACCCTATGTCCTTCAACACCCTGGGTGCGGATATCAATACCCGAATGAAAATGATTGCTGCGCAATTCGGCAAAAGTACCCGACAAGTATATCGGAATATCAAGCGGAGACCTGTAAGTAGGAAATTGCTGCTGACCATTTATAAGCAAGGATGCCAGAAATAGAAAAGTAAAAATCAGTTGTTTCATTAAAAAAGTTTAGTGAGTTGATTCATGTGGGTTATGATGAGATCTGCATCCGGAAAATCGCCTATCAGCTTATGTTCATTAAAGAAAACTGTTTTCAGGCCTGCCGTTTTGGCTCCGACAATATCTTTTTCGTACAAATTGCCTATCATTACGGATGATTCTGCCTTTGCTTCACTCTTTTGAAGCACTGCAGCAAAAAAGCGGGGATCGGGTTTAGCAAAACCAAGTTCCTTTCTGGAAAAGAACAAATGAAAATACTGATCAGCACCAACTCTGGCCAAAGCCATCTTCATCTCTGCAACATCTGAATGACTGGCACTGGTGGCAATGATACAGGTGTATTGCTTCGAAAGCACTTTCAAACTCTCTTCTGCGCCCGGAATCCAGGCAACCTGCTTCCATCCCGACATGGATCCGGGTTCATCAAAATCGCGCATGATGGTATCGCCCCAGTCAAATATCAATGTTTTAATCATAATCCCCATTATTTGGGCAAAAATACCAAAAAGCTTCTTACCGTAAATTTAGTACTTTTGCAATGTATTTTGGGTACTTAAAAAGTGCCGGATACCTAAGCACCGTATGTGTAATTATTTCCACAAAATGTTCTGTTTATGAAGGCAAACCATTTTATTTTTCTCCTGATTCTGTTTTCGGTTGTGCTTTTATTCGCTGCCTGTAACAAGGAAGATACCAAGGATGATCCTTACCCGCCCTTTATCGTTTTGAACGGGACAAATCCAACATGGTCGCCCCTGGGTGAACCATATGAAGATGCAGGAGCAAAAGCATACGACATCACCGCAACACAGGACACCATTGACATTACTGCCAGAATGCAAACGAATTCAAACGTTAACGAAAACGAGGTTGGCTCGTATCGGGTAACATACAACGTATCAGACGAAGCGGGCAATCAGGCCGAAGAGGTTGAACGCTGGATTTACATCAATATCTACAAATGAGATTTCATTTCCCAATGATCAGGCGCATATCGTTGCCACTGCTGTTGCTTTTCAGGTTAACAACAGTGATGATTTTGTTAAGCCTTAGTCGTTGGTTGTTTTATGTGTTTAACCTCAACAATTTTGGTTATCTTACTTTTGTCGAGCTGATGTCGCTTATGTTTGCCGGCTTGCGTTTTGACCTGGCGGCACTGGTCATGATTAACCTCTTGTATATCTTATTATTAGCCATACCTGCACCCATAAAATATCATCCCTTATGGCAAAAAACTGCAGATCAGATTTTTATCTGGACCAATGCCCTGGCGATTGGATTAAACCTGATTGATACCATTTATTTCAGGTTTATCTCCAAACGCACAACGGTTGAAATTTTTCAGTTTTTGAGTAACCCGGATGAAAATATACTACTGCTACTCTGGCAATTCCTTACTGATTATTGGTATATGTGGGTGATTTGGGTGGTCTTTATCTGGGTTTTGTTTAAAATCACCAGGTTTTTCGTGCCTCAGTCACCCGCTGCTGTGCGCACAAAAATCTGGTATGTCTTGCAGACGATATTCTTTGTCATCAGTGGTATTTTTATCGTTATCGCCGGAAGAGGCGGATTCCAGCTAAAACCCATCAGCCTGGTTACAGCCGCCAGTTACGCCAGCACCCAACAAATTCCACTTGTACTAAACACCCCCTTTTCAATTGCTAAAACACTCAATCAAAAGGTGTTGCAACAGCGATCCGATTTCACCGAAGAAGAATTGGAAAAGATATACACCCCACTTCAAAAGATCAAAAAGCCGGATTGGTTTAAGCGTACAAAACCCAAACCTAATTTTGTTATTCTCATACTCGAGAGCTTTGGACAGGAGTTGATCGGGTTTTACAATCCACAAAAACAAGAACTTACACCTTTTTTGGATAGTTTATTCGCAAGAAGCATCACTTTCGACGGCCATGCCAATGGCAGACGATCCATCGAAGCCTTACCGGCTATCTTAGCTGGCATTCCCTCCCTGATGCCGGTAGATTATCCAACTTCGGCTTATGCGGCAAATACTGTAAAAGGCCTAGGTAGCTTGCTCAGTCAAGAAGGTTACACCACAGCCTTTTTTCACGGCGGCAACAACGGTACCATGAATTTTGATGCCACCGCCAAAGCTTTAGGCTTTGAACATTATTTTGGTAGAAATGAATATGCTAATGAGGCAGATTTTGATGGCAGCTGGGGCATATTCGATGAGCCATTTCTGAAATTCAGCAACGAGACAATGAGTGGTTTTAAGGAACCTTTTATCTCAGCCATCTTCACGCTCTCGTCACATCACCCATTTAGTTTGCCCAAAAATGTTAAGCTTGCAAATCAAAATTTATTCGGCCCGTTCGAAAACACAATCCGCTATGTTGACCAATCTTTAAAAAAATTTTTTGAAGCTGCACAACAATCCCAATGGTACGGCAATACAGTTTTTATATTCACTGCAGATCATACCCATCCCGAGCCTCAATCCGATTATTTTCGCAATGAATATGGCATGTACAAAATACCACTGGCATTCTATAGTCCACTGTTCGACAGCACTTTCCATTCAAAACAAACAAGCCAACAAACTGATATCATGCCGGCTGTTTTGTCGCTGGCAGACTATCCAGAAACTTTCTTGGCCTTCGGCAACAATCCATTCGCAAATGACGATAAAGGGTGGCACATCAGCTTCATTAATCAGATGGTACAATTGCAGGATGGAAACAATTTACTTCAATTTGACGGCTCAAAAGCAACAGCCTTCTTCGATTTGAAAGAAGATTCACTTTTGCAACACAATCTTGTGAACGAGCATCATCCTGCAGTTTCAAAGCTTGAAACGAAGCTTCGGGCAATCCTTCAGCAATACAATAACAGAATGATATCCAATAAATTAACTGCTGATGAATAAGGAAAGGCTTCTGTTTATTGTCAACCCAATCTCAGGAAACACACAAAAGGAAAGCTTCCCTGATTTTGTGAAAAGCATACTCGACACCCAACGATTTGATTATAAGATCATTTACACCGAAGGCCCAGGACATGCTTTAGAATTGAGCCGCCAGGCTGTCGCTGATAAATATGACATTGTGGTTGCCGTAGGTGGTGATGGAACCATAAATGAAGTAGCACGATGTCTTGTCAATACCGATAGCAAACTGGGCATTATTCCAAGTGGATCAGGCAATGGACTGGCCCGTCATTTGAATATTCCTTTGAGCTTGGAAGGTGCTTTAAAACTCATCAACACAGGTTTGAGCAGTAAAATAGATACGGCAATAATAAACGATAAAGAAGTATTTATCAGTATTGCCGGAGTTGGTTTTGATGCCTTGGTAGCCAAGCTTTTTGCCCGAGATAGCGGAAGAGGATTTTTTACTTATTTCAAAATAGTCGCAGCCAGGTTTCAGTACTACAGGCCAAAGAGTTACGAACTGATTTTAGAAAATGGCGAACACCTCAAAACCAGGGCATTCTTTATTGCTTTTGCCAATTCAAGTCAGTTTGGCTACAACACTACCATTGCCCCGCAAGCCGAGTTGAATGACGGCTTGCTGGATGTTTGCATCGTACAAAAACCAAACATTTTTGAAATGCCCTTGATTATCAATCTTTTGCTGTTAAAGATGATACATAAATCACGGTATGTTCAGGTTCTCAAAACATCAGACCTAATTATAAAACGTAAAAAAAACAGGGTGATCAACCTGGATGGGGAACCAATCAAACTGAAGAAAAACTTACATATCAAGGTTAATCCACTGAGTTTAAATGTAATAATTCCGCGTGCTGATGAAGAAAAAAAGCTACGAACAACTCGTTTATTCCACCAATCCTGACTTTAAAGCAGAATCGGAGGAAGAACAGCCGATAACGCCTTCAGCTGCAGAGCAAAAGCTTCGGGTAATGCTCGATCGTAAGCAAAGAGGAGGCAAACAGCTTACCCTCATCACAGGATTTGAAGGCCATCCGGATGATTTGAATAAGCTTGGGAAATCGCTCAAAAGTGTCTGTGGGACAGGTGGTAGCGTGAAAAACGGCGAGATATTGATTCAGGGTGATTTCAGAGATAAAGTGCTGGCTATTTTACTAAAAACAGGCTACCGTAAGACCAAAAAATCAGGAGGATGATGGATGAATATTCATCCCATAGACTTTTTGCATCCCAGGTATTGGGAAGCACAACACCAACTTTTGAGGCAAGGCTGGGATATGGGTTATGCCTCTCCACCCATCAAAACCTATCTCGATCAGCTAAGAGAAAAATCACTGGAAATACTGGTTCCGGGAGCAGGCAAAGGATGGGAAGTGAAATACCTTTTTGATCAGGGATTTAAGAATGCTTTCTACCTTGATTTTTCGGCTGAAGCTGTAGCCAAATTCAAGTCAATCTGCCCCTGTTTTCCAACAAACCAAATCCTGAACTGTGATTTTTTTTCGCATCACAGGCAATATGATCTAATCCTGGAACAAACGTTTTTAAGTTCGTTTCCAAAAGAACGCTGGGTAACCGTAGCCGAAAAAATTAATATACTGTTAAAGCCCGGAGGCAAATATGTCGGTTTACTTTTCAACCATGATTTCGGGCACAGTCAACCTCCTTTTGCCTCTCATCCAGAGACATACCGTTCACTTTTTGAACCATTTTTTAGGTTTAAAACTTTCGAAACCGCAACAAATTCAATTAAACCACGAGCCGGAAGAGAGATATTTTTTATTCTGCTGAAAAATTGATTTGGAGAATCAGGCCAGATTTCTGTATATTCGCTCGGCAATTTTTAATTGAAACAACCTTAAAGCTCGAATATCATGGAAATCCAAACATTATCCTCCATTGGCGTTATTTCTAAAAAAGAAAACCTGGCCTCCGTTGAGCATGAAACCCATTCATCTGCCCTGGTTTTGGAGTCGCTGCACCCCTTCCCGGGTTATCATGGCACAACAGTTCCGGATCGTACTGACCCAAAATCCTTGTTTTTAGTGACAAAAAACATGTATAGCGACGACAAAATCATCCGAAGTATTAAGCAGGTAAAGAAAGATTATCCACATAATTTTGACGGAGCACCAGGCTTAATCAATTTATACAACAAACCTACCGGCGTAATCCGAATCAAATACCTGCATTACAACTTTGTGGGCGAGCTGATCCATGCTTTTCAGGATCAGGGATTGGAATTTATCAGAAATAGAAAGGTAAGTAATTATAGTTCAATCATTAAGATTACAAAATATTTTATGCTGGAAAAGGTTAGCGAAGGCATCTGGCACGATCAAAACTGGAAAGAGCTATATTACCTCAACCTGCCGGTACAGCTAAGGTGGAATTCGTTCGAGAAAATAACGGCCAGCATCAAACACAATGTGGAAGACAACAACTTTGATGCGGCTCTAACCACTATGTACGACAAATTTGGTGTGCTGGATTTTGTGCGTATTTATGACGAAAAAAGCTGCCAGGGAAAATTATTGTTTATTCAGGATAAATACATGGAAGCCATTAAATACTTGTAATTAAACCCCTTATATTTGAAATGTTTGACTGGTTAATTTCTGTTTTTAAAAAATTTGCTTTACAGCTCCAAATTAGTGAGTATTACGCAACCATTGTCAGCGAAAGCATCGCCTTTATCAGCCTGTTTGCAATCGCCTTGACTTTATACTACATCACCTGGTATATCATCAAGCGAACGCTGTTTCAATTCATTAAAAGATCAAAAACCAATATTGATGATATTCTGATAAAAAACAAGGTGATAGCACGCGCATCTCTCTTTGTTCCTTCGTTGATCATCGATAAATTTGTTGCGCAATCGCTGCCCAGTTTTCCGGATGTTTTTGTTTTTGTGCAAAATCTTATTGACATCTATGTCATTTTTATCTTTGCCTTCCTTTTGGATTCCATCATCAATTCAATCAATGACCTTTACAACACCTTTGAAGTGTCAAAAAGCAAGCCGATAAAGGGATTGATGCAGGTTTTTAAAATTATAGTTTATATCGTTGCCGGACTTTTGATTATTGCCACTCTGGTTGGTCAGGACCTGAGGAACATCATCTTAGGATTGGGAACGCTTTCAGCTGTATTAATGCTGATTTTTAAAGACCCTATCCTGGGTTTTGTTGGCGGCATACAACTCACACTTAATGATATGGTTAGGATTGGCGACTGGATCAGTATGCCAAAATACGGTGCCGATGGTGATGTACTCGAAATTACGCTAACTACTGTAAAGGTTCAAAACTGGGATAAAACCATCACTACCATTCCTACTTATGCGATGGTAACTGATTCTTTTACCAACTGGAGAGGCATGTCCGATTCGGGTGGGAGAAGAATAAAAAGACATATCTCCATTGATATGAACAGCGTGAAGTTCTGTACCGAGGAGATGCTCGAAAAATTTAAGAAGTTTCAGTTGGTGAGCGATTATATCTCGCTGAAAGAATCAGAAATTGAAAAGTACAATACCGAAAACAATGTAGATACTTCAACCCTCGTAAATGGCCGGAGACAAACTAACCTGGGCATTTTCAGGGCTTATCTGCGAACCTATTTTGAAAAACATCCACGTGTCAATCAGGATATGACTTTGATTGTAAGGCAGCTCCAGCCGAATGAGTTGGGAATCCCGATCGAAGTGTATGTTTTTAGCAGAAACAAAGCCTGGGTAGCTTACGAAGATCTGCAAAGCGATATTTTTGATCATATCCTGGCCGTGATACCCAAATTCGACCTGCGTGTTTTCCAGGCACCTTCTGACGGCAGCATCAATCAACTGACCGAGCAATTGCAACAACTGATAAGTGCTCCCGAACAAAAGAGTTTGAACTAATATTCAAACCCTAAGTCCCGACCTTTATCCAGAGCTTTTACTCCGGTTTTCATCCATTTGGGCTCGGGTGCATCCATTAGAAAATGGTCAAAAAACTGCTCCATTCTAAGGGTCAGATCCTGCATGTCGGCATAGCGTTTCAAATTATGCGGGGCTCCGTTGTAAACCAACATCCACACTGGTTTTTGGAGCCTTCTTAAGGCTGTAAAATATTCGATCCCCTGATACCAGGGCACTGCGCCGTCCTCGTCGTTATGCATCATCAGCAAAGGCGTATTTACCTGATCAGCATAAAAAAGTGGCGAATTCACAATATATGCCTCCCGATCACTCCATAAGTCCTTCCCAATGCGGCTTTGGCCATCTTCGTACTGAAACGCCCTCACCATGCCACTGCTCCAGCGAATTCCGCCATAAGCACTTGTCATATTACTCACCGGAGCTCCTGCCATCGCTGCTTTGAAACGATCGGTGCGCGTGATGAGCCAGGCCGTTTGATAGCCCCCCCAGCTCTGCCCCTGCAATCCCATTCGAGTGCTGTCGAGCCCTGGAAATTCCTTCAAAACAGCATCCACACCACTCATAATGGCATCATAGGCACTTTGCCCTGGTTGGCCGGTACGATATACAATATCCGGCACAAAAACCGCATAACCCCTTGAGGTATAATCGCTAAAGTTTATTACTGAGCGCGAAGGTTTTGGTGCATAATGCCAATGCAAATTATCGCTGCTTCTTTCATAGTAATAAACTAAAACCGGAAAGCTACCCTGATCGCTATAATTGTAAGGCAGATACATCAGCCCCTGAAGTGAATCGCCGGCATAGGAAACCCACGAAACAACTTCCACACTGCCCCAGCAATAGGCTGACTGTTGGGGATTGGCATCCGTGAGACGTTCGACTGATTTCCAGTTCTTTTGAGCCAAATAGTAATCAGGAAAATCTTCAAAGCACTCTTTTCTGAAAAGAAATTCTGCTGCGTTTTTGGCTTTCATCAAAGCTGAAAGCCTGGCATCTTCAAGTAGGAGTAGCTCCAGTTTACCATTTTTCCTGTTGAATCTGGCATAACCCGACTTTTTTGTTTGTTTGTCAAATACGCTTAAAAACAAACTTTCCGGGACAAAAATCTCCTCATGATCAAGCTTTTGATATCTGAATCGCAACTGATCATTTTGCTTATCACCTAAAATTCTCTTGCATTTTTCAGGGGAAGCCGGATCGAGTTGCCATATCCCATACAAACTATAAACCAAGGCTTTACCATCATCAGTCCAGCCTATTATGCCCAGCGGACCTGCTTCATTCGGCACATCATTTTCAGCATAATAAAAGATATCCTGATCTTTTCCGGCAAGTAGTTTGATTTCGGCTGTTGCAGTGATTTTGCTGTACCAGGTACTATCGTGCCGATCGTAAAACAACAAATAATCGCCCTGCGGACTTAAACTGGCTATTGAATTGGCTTTCGTGAGCAGCCTCAGGGTATCACCATTCTTCCTATTTATCCGGTAATAGTCCACATAACGTGTTTGTTCCCAGCTGTTAAGGTATTCATACTGCTTACCCGAACTTCCTAACAAATACACAGGATTGTGTTTAACATCTGTTTTAACATCCGGAATATCTGCTGAAGCCAAAGGAACCAATCTGTTCTGGTCAGGGTAATAAGCTGCCAGATACGTTCTCTTCTTCTCTCTGTCAAGCTGTTTAAGCTGCTGTGATTGTAGCTGTTGATCTTTCCAATTCCAAATATCGACACGAACTTTTTCATCCTCAGTAAGGCTGTCTTTAGCCGGTTGCAAAGGTTTTGGAGCTATTCCCAGGTACAGTACCTGCTGATCATCGCTAAATCGAAGCCTGCCATGCTCACTCACATGATGTCCTTCGGGCATGGCCTCAAAAACAGTGTCGATCTTACGAATGGCTTCCTTGTTTGCGTTCCAGTAAATCATTTCGTAAACCTTTGATTTTGTTGTGTCGCTGCTTGTTATAAGCACCAGCTGCTCACCGGTTCTATCAGACTGCAATTGCCTGACCTCCCCTTTTACAGAAAATAACCATTCTGATATCCAACCATTTAAGTCCATTCTTTGAATACTCAATGAATCGAGGGTATCATTAGGTTTTTGTACAAAAAACAAGGCTTCTCCCTCCTCAGCAAGGGTGTACTGTTTTATTTTTTCTATTGTTTGCTTTTTGTCCTGCTTCATGTCCCAAATGCCCATCACAGCCGGATCATCTTTCTTTGCTTTTTTCTTTTTCGGCTTCAAACTATCTGCCGTTTTTTCACTTTCAGGTTCAAACTCAGCATGATGATGCCAAACCAGAATACTTTTGTTCTTTTCCGGAAACTGAAATGATTTCACCATAGGGATCTTGTCAAGCTTGCGGGATGCGGTTTGGAAAACCCCCAGACTGTCTTTTGGAAGTTTATCATTCTTGATTCCTTTCAACTTCAATGCTTTAAGTGTATCATAATTGGGATAAATAGCAAAGGCTACTGCATCCGATCCGGGACTTACAACAGCTTTTCCGGCTCTGGTTAGGGTATCGGCAAAATGAGATTTTCTCAACTTTTGAATGATCAGAGATCCATCACCACGATAAGGATTTCGTTCGTAAACAATAAAATTTCCTTCGTTTGATATTTTCATATGGCTTAATTCGAACCAATTATCGTGTGCTTCATGGCCTAATTTTTTACATTCCTGAGCCATCGAAAAATGAGAAAAAAAAAGCATGATTATACTAACGGAGACAATTCGTTTTAACATAAGATGAAGCTAGGGTTTGAGCGCAATCGTTTGAGAAGAAAATTGCTGAGGCAAATTTAATAAAAAACTTAATTGAGCCAGTGCAAATAGTTGATTTTCTAAGAGCTATCGAAAGTTAAATAGTTCTAAATGTTAACAAATGCTAGCCAAAAAATCAGTATTTTTGTCACAACTTACCTTGTAAAAGCAATCCTTGCAATATTGTAGCCGCTATGAGTTATATATCCTTCGAAAAAAATCAGCTTGTCAACCTCGAATTTGCACTTGAGCAAGAGCTCTTGCGCAGCAACCGTGCGGGAGGTTATTCCAGTACAACCATTACCGGCTGTAACACCAGAAAATACCACGGACTTTTGGTGGTTCCCCAGGCCTGCCTGGATCAGGACAATCATGTTTTGCTTTCGGCTCTCGACGAGACCATCATCCAGCACAACGAAGCCTTTAATTTTGGCCTGCATATGTATCCCCATGGAAATTACGAACCCAAGGGGCATAAATATCTGCGCGAATTTACTGCCGAGCCCATACCAAAAATAACCTACAGGGTTGGAGGTGTGATACTTAGCAAGGAAATGATCTTTGCCAAAACAGAACCCCGAATACTGATTCGCTACACCCTGCTCGATGCACATAGCAAAACTACTTTAAGGCTTAAACCATTCCTGGCATTCAGAAATGTGCATAACCTAACACGTGCCAATTACGAGGCCAACACCAAATACCAAAGCATCAAAAACGGAGCCAGCTGGCAGCTGTATCAAAATTATTCGCCGCTTTACTTCCAGGTTTCGAAGGTTAACGATTACACCCATGTGCCGGACTGGTACTACAACATTGAATACATCCGTGAAAAAGAAAGAGGCTTACCCTATCAGGAGGATTTGCTAGTTCCCGGGTTTTTTGAGCTAGAATTGAAAAAAGGAGAAAGCGTAATCGTATCAGCCGGACTGGAAGAAAAAGAACCAGGCCGTTTCAGGCAGCAATTTAACACTGAGATAAAAAAACGCATCCCCAGAAATAATTTCGAGAATTGTTTGCTCAATGCAGCCGAACAATTCATCGTAAAAAGCACTGACAAAACTACTCTGATGGCTGGTTTTCCATGGTTCGGAACCTGGGGAAGAGACACCTTTATCGCCCTTCCCGGAATAACACTTACCCGCAACGATGAGCAAAGTTTTAAAGCAGTGCTCAACACCATGATCAACAGTATGCAGGGGCCTTTCTTTCCAAATTTCAACCGAAAAAACCCGGAAACCTACGCTGCCGTTGATGCACCACTTTGGTTTTTCTGGACACTTCAACAATATCACATCATTGGTGGCAAAAGCAAAAAATTAATCTGGAAAAATTATGGCAACATCCTGACAACTATTCTGAACACCTATCGCGAAGGAACCGTTAATAACATCCACATGCTTGAGAATGGGTTGCTTTATGCGGGCAATAACGGCCAGGCACTCACCTGGATGGATGTAGTATCAAACGGCAAAGCCATCACAGCACGCGACGGGCTTGCAGTAGAAGTGAATGCGCTGTGGTATAATGCCATTCATATGGCACTTGATTTTGCGGCTGATGCCGGTGATAAAATATTTGTTGAGCAATGGGAGTCATTACCCGGGCTCATTCAAAAATCATTTGTCGAGGTATTTTGGGATGCAGAAAAATCGCGTATGGCAGATGTTGTAAAAGATAATAAAGCTGACTATTCTGTAAGGCCAAATATGCTTCTTGCCGTCTCATTACCTTATAGCCCACTGAATGACGAAACAAAATCCGCCATTCTCAACACCGTTCGTTCCGAGCTGCTCACCACCAGAGGATTACGCAGTCTTTCGCCCAAAAACCCAAAATACAAAGGCATCCTTTGGGGCAATCAGGAAGAAAGAGATCAGGCCTATCATCAGGGCACTGTATTCCCTTGGCTGATCGATCATTTTGCCGAAGCCTGGCTAAACCTGCAAGGCAAATCTGCTCTTTCATTTGTTAAGGAATTATACCATAATTTTGAAGAAGTAATGTATGTAAGGGGTTTGGGCACAATTTCGGAAGTGTATGACGGCGATCCGCCACACGAAGGTAGAGGAGCCATCTCACAAGCCTGGAATGTAGCGGCATTACTACGTTTGCGCTTCATTATTCAACAAAACCAATAAAACAGCAATTTATGAAAGTACTCATGTTCGGTTGGGAATTTCCACCACACATTACAGGCGGCCTCGGAACGGCATGTTTCGGCCTTACAAAAGGACTTGTAAAACATGATACCGAAATCATTTTTGTTGTTCCAAAAGCCTATGGCGATGAAAACCAGGAAGCTGTTAGGTTGGTAAATGCCAGTGAAGTTACGATTGACCTTGATATCGACGAAGAACGAACATACTGGGACAGAGTGCAATACATGGAAGTAGGCTCTAACATCATTCCTTATGTGGGGCCCGAAGAATTCAGCAAAATCTCAGAGCTTGAAAAAAGAGCCAGCGAAAACTTCAAAAGCAAAGTATTTTCTCAAAAATATGAGTTCTCGGGCAAATACGGCCTCAACCTGATGGAAGAAGTTGCACGCTATGCCTTGATTGGAAGTGCCATTGCCACCAAACATGACTTTGATATCATCCATGCCCACGACTGGCTTACCTATTCGGCTGGTGTTGCCGCGAAGGAAACCAGTGGCAAACCGCTGGTAGTGCATATGCACGCCACCGAATTTGACCGCTCGGGCGAAAATATCAATACAGATGTTTTTGCCATCGAAAAAAGAGGCATGGAAGCAGCTGACAGGGTGATTACCGTTAGCAATCTCACACGCCGAATCGTTATTGAACGTTACGGTATTGATCCTGATAAAGTTGTAACGGTTCACAATGCCGTTGAGCCCAAAGACAAAAAACCATCCGAAACCGAAAAACTGGTCAGAGAAAAAGTGGTAACTTTTTTGGGAAGGATCACCTTTCAAAAGGGTCCGGAATATTTTGTAGAAGCCGCCAACAAAATACTCAGAAGAGATAACAACGTACGTTTTGTAATGGCCGGGACTGGCGACCTGCTGCATCGCATGGTGATGCGGGTGGCTCAACTCAGAATTGGACATAAATTTCATTTCACCGGATTTTTGAAAGGTGATGATGTGGATCAGATGTTTGCCATGACCGATGTTTTCGTAATGCCTTCCATTTCCGAACCTTTTGGTATTGTGCCGCTCGAAGCCATGCGTTCGAATGTGCCGGTAGTTATTTCGAAACAATCCGGTGTTTCTGAAATTTTAAAACATGCCATCAAAGTTGATTTCTGGGATATTGACGGCCTGGCCGATGCTATCTACGGCCTATGCCATTATCAGGCACTAAGTGATGATTTTATAAAATATGGCAAGCAAGAAGTTGAAAGCCTGAAATGGGAACATGCTGCTGCCAAAGTAAAAGAAGTATATAATTCAGCCTGGGAAGCATACAACAATCGCTAATCAGCCAAAAAAATAAGCTATGAACAAGTCAATCTGTTTTTATTTTCAAGTTCACCAGCCATTCCGCCTGCGAACTTATCGCTTCTTTGATATCGGCAAAAGCCACCACTATTACGATGAATACTTCAACAGGCTAATCATTAGGCGAGTAGCAGAAAAAAGCTATCTTCCAATGAACGAAATCCTGTTGAAAGCGATCAAGGATAATCCAAAGGATTTTAAGGTAAGTTTTTCATTTACAGGACTTGTGTTGGATCAAATGGAACATTATGCCCCGGAAGTGTTGGAAAGTTTCAGGAAATTAATTGCAACCGGAAATGTTGAGATTTTGGCCGAAACCTATTCACATTCGTTGTGTTCGCTGCGCAACAAAGGCGAGTTTGAACGTCAGGTAAAAGCACACACCCAAAAAGTTGAATCGCTTTTTGGCATCACACCTACCAGTTTTCGAAATACCGAGCTTATCTATTCTGATGAAATAGGCGAACGTGTTGCTGCTATGGGATACAAGATGATGCTCACCGAAGGCGCCAAACACATCCTGGGCTGGAAAAGCCCTAACTATTTATACACCAACGCGATCAACCCAAAACTGAAAGTCTTGCTCAGAAATTTCAGGTTAAGCGACGACCTCACTTTCAGGTTTTCGCAACAGAGCTGGCCAGAGTGGCCCATCACCGCCGAAAAAATGGTTTATTGGCTCAATCAGGTTCCCGAAAAAGAAGAAGTTCTCAACATTTTTATGGCTTACGAAACCTTTGGCGAATATCAACCAGCCTCATCGGGTATTTTTGATTTCATGAAAGCTCTTCCAGCCGCCATCTTGAAAAATACAGGCTTCAAATTTCGCACACCGGCCGAAATAGCCAAAAAGCATCAGCCCGTTTCGGCTATCCAGGTTCCTTATCCTGTTTCGTGGGCAGACGAAGAACGTGATCTTTCGGCCTGGCTTGGAAATAATCTACAGGATGATGCCTTTGAAAAACTTACCGCCCTGGCAGAAAAAGTGCATGAATCGGATGATGATGAACTAAAACGCGACTGGAACTACCTCCAATCGTCTGACCATTTCTATTATATGTGTACCAAATGGCTTTCGGATGGCGATGTGCATAAATATTTTAACCATTATCCCTCACCTTACGAAGCATATATCAATTATATGAATGTGCTTTCTGATTTTATTATCCGACTCGAGGAACAATTGCCCGAAACCACTAAGTTAATCGGAGAACTACTTGATAACACCACAAAACTGGGACGGGAAATTGGTAAAATAACCACGAAAAAAATTCAACAAGCTGAAGAAACTGTAAAAGAAAAATACAAGCAATCAAAGCAAAAAACTAAACCGGTATTTGAAGATATTATTCACCTTTCGGATACCAAAATCAAGCAGTTGATAAAGGAATTGGATGCAGAACAACTTAGCCTTGCACTGAAAGATGTCAACGAAGAAATCAAACAAAAAGTAATTCCGAATCTCACAAAAAAAGTCAGGAAGCAAATGGATGAACTACAACAGAAAATGACAAAAGTGAAACAAAAAGATGTGCAAGCGATGCGAAAGAAGCTGGAAGAAAAATTACGAAATTTTTTCTGATAAGCTAAAACTATTTTACTCAAAATAATCATAAACAAATACACTAATCACCAGTAAACAGAATGTTTCTGGACTAAACTTAAATTGTCTGAAAATGAAAAAACCATCTTATGTTTTCGAAACAAGCTGGGAAGTCTGTAATATGGTTGGCGGAATTTACACCGTATTATCTACCAAAGCCAACCAGATGACCAAGCTATTCGGAGATCATTATATCACCATTGGCCCCGATGTTTGGAAAAAAACAAGCGAGAATCCCTATTTTATTGAAGATCAAAACCTTTATGCAATCTGGAAAGAGAAATTAGCCGCCAAAGGACTGAAGGTAAGAATTGGCCGATGGGCAATCAAAAGTCGTCCCATTGCAATTTTAATTGACTTCACTCCCATGTTCGTTCAAAAGGATGTGATTTTTACTAAACTTTGGGAAAATTTCAAACTCGACTCCATACACGGCCCCTGGGATTATATTGAACCCGCTATGTTTGGTTATGCAGCAGGACAAGTGATTGAAAGCTTTTACGATACCTACCTGGTCACTACCGAAGGCGTTGTTGCACAGTTTCACGAATGGATGACAGGAACCGGCGTACTTTACGTCAAAAACAACTGTCCGCAGATTGCCACTGTTTTCACAACTCATGCAACCTATTTGGGGCGTGCCATTTCCGGAAACGGCTTGCCGCTATACAGGGATTTGAAACAATATAATCCTGCAGTGATGGCCAACCGTTTGAATATCGTTTCACAGCAATCACTTGAGCAAACTGCTGCCCGTGAAGCCGACACGCTCACAACAGTTAGTGAAACTACAGCAGCAGAATGTGAGCAATTTTTAGGTCGTAAACCAGATGTGATAACGATAAACGGCTTCGACAAAGATTTTATGGCCGACCGCGAAGTGCTAAAAGAAAAAAGACAGCTTGCCCGAAATAAAGTAATCCAAATTGCAAGTGCAATGACGGGTCAAGCCTTATCAGATGCCAGTTTGCTGGTGATCAACAGTGGCCGTTATGAGTTTAAAAATAAAGGCATTGATGTGTTTATCGATGCCCTGGCAAATCTCAACAATGATAAGAGCCTAAAAAAGACCATACTTGCGATAATTGCTGTTCCGGCCAATATCAGCGGGCCTTCCAAGGAATTGAAAAGTCGGTTGTCAGAACCCGAAATAGCAAAACATCCAACCGAAGTTCCGGCGACCCATCATCTTTTTGATGTTAATGCAGATATGGTGATCCGTAAAATGAAGGAAAAAAGCCTCAACAACCAGCCATCCGACAAGGTGAAGCTGATTTTTGTTCCCTGCTACCTGAATGGAAACGATGGAATTTTCGACATCGCCTATTACGATTTCCTCACTGCTTTCGACCTGTCAGTGTTTCCGTCATACTATGAGCCTTGGGGCTATACCCCGCTCGAAAGTATTGCCTTTGCCATCCCGACAGTCACAACCGATCTGGCAGGTTTTGGAAAATGGGCCGATCAATCCGACGAAGACAAAGGTGCTGTTACGGTGATCCATCGTGATGAAGATAATTACGAAGATGTTGTAAATCAGCTTACAAAAGTAATACTGGAATTTGCGTCCCTGTCGAAGCAAAAGCTTGAGAAACTTGGAACAGCATCTTTGCAAAAAGCCTCAAAAGCACTTTGGCCTGATTTGATAAAAAACTATGAAGAAGCATGGCATCAGGCCATCGAGAAGGCGGAAGGAAGATCCGACCAGTTTGAGTTGAAACGTCAAACTGAGACCCTCCGAAACTTTGACTTTCACAAACAGGATCAGCCAAATTGGAAAAAAGTACTTATTCAGCCAGTTTATACAGAAGGATTAAACAAACTTCATGAGCTCTCGCAAAACCTTTGGTGGTCATGGAATTATGAAGCAATCTCCCTTTTCAAATCCATTGATCCGGAAAGCTGGGAAGAGGCCGAACATAATCCCATTCCATTGATGGAAGGCCTTTCAAAAAAGCAGATGGAAGCACTTGAAAACAACACTGCTTTTATTGAAAAGCTCAATAAAGTTTACGAGGCTTTCAAGTCTTATATGTCTCAATCACGTCATTATAAAGACCTTATTGCTTATTTCAGCATGGAATATGGCTTACATAAAAGCTTAAAAATTTATTCCGGAGGGCTGGGTATTTTAGCAGGCGATTACCTGAAAGAAGCCAGCGACTCAGGGGCCAATATGCTTGGGGTTGGTTTGCTTTATCGGTATGGATATTTCACTCAGGACATTTCGCTTTTTGGCGATCAGCTTGCCCAATATATCCCACAAAAATTTACCCATTTGCCCCTCGAACCGGTTCGTGACGAAAACGGTGATTGGGTTACCATCAGCATTGCATTTCCTGGAAGAAATGTCGTTGCCAAAGCCTGGAAAGTAAGTGTTGGTCGTGTGCCGCTTTATCTGCTCGACACTGACATAGAAGAGAATCAGGCAGAGGACCGCAGCATTACGCACCAGCTTTACGGAGGCGACAATGAAATGCGTTTCAAGCAGGAAATGATTCTGGGTGTTGGAGGGATAAGATTACTCAAAAAATTGAATATCAAACCGGTAATCTATCACAGCAACGAAGGTCACTCGGCTTTTATTGGCCTCGAACGGCTTCGAAATTATATTGAGCAACATAACCTCAGCTTCGATGTTGCCCGCGAGCTGGTTCGTTCATCAAGCCTGTTTACAACACATACGCCAGTTCCTGCAGGTCATGATGCATTCGAAGAGCATTTACTGCGCACTTATATGCCGCACTACGCCGAAAGACTCAATATCAGTTGGGACGACTTTATGAATCTGGGAAAATTCCATCATAACGATCCAACTGAAAAATTCTCGATGAGTGTATTGGCTACCAATTTAAGTCAGGAAGTTAACGGGGTTAGTAAAATTCATGGTCGTGTTTCCAGAGAGATGTTCCAGCCCCTTTATCCAGGATATTTTGCCAATGAACTCCACATCGGATATGTAACCAATGGGGTGCATTATCCCACCTGGACCGATTCGGCCTGGCAAGAGCTATACAGGCAAACTTTCGGTGAAACCTTCATTCACGACCAATCGAATGCTGCACTTTGGAGCAAAATTACAGAGGTTCCCGATGAAACCATTTGGAAAATCAGGACACGGCTAAAAGAAGAGCTGATTCACTTTGTGAAAGACCGTGTAAAAAAGGAAATGACTGATCGGCAGGAAAGCCCGAAACTTATTCTTAAAACGCTTGACAACCTGAATAAAGATGCACTGATTATTGGTTTTGCCCGAAGATTTGCTACCTACAAAAGAGCGCATCTGCTGTTTACCAATCTCGAGCGTCTCGGACAGATAGTAAACGACAGCGAAAAACCTGTGCTATTCCTTTTTGCAGGAAAGGCGCATCCAAACGACAAAGCCGGACAGGATTTGATCAAACGGATAATGGAAATAGCACGAATGCCAGAGTTTACAGGCAAAGTTTTGTTCATTGAGAATTATGATATGGATCTCGGTAAAAAGCTTACCAATTGTGTTGATGTGTGGTTAAACACACCCACGCGTCCATTAGAAGCTTCGGGAACCAGCGGCGAAAAAGCGGTGATGAATGGCGTGCTGAACTTTTCGGTGCTGGATGGCTGGTGGGCCGAAGGTTACCGGCCTAATGCAGGATGGGCAATTCAGGAAGGACGTACCTATCAAAATCAGCAATACCAGGACGAGCTGGATGCTGAAACGATTTACAGCCTGCTCGAGAATGACATCACCACGGCTTATTTCGACCGGACTGAAAAAGGATTGCCAGAAAAGTGGATTCAGTATATCAAAAACAACATCGCCGAAATAGCTCCCCATTTCACCATGAAGCGCATGTTAGACGACTATTATCAGTACTTCTATAACAAATTAACTGAAAGAGCAAAACAACTGCGTGAAAACCGCTATCAGACGGCCTTTGAAATAGAAAGTTGGAAATCGAAAATAAAACAGCACTGGGATCAGTTGGATGTGAAATCCATTAAAGTGCCTGATCCCACTGTGCGACCACTTAATTTTGGTGAAAACTTTATTGCCGAAATAACGCTCGACACCCCGGGACTGGAAGCTGGTGATGTGGCTATTGAACTGCTTTTTGGCCGTAAACTATTTGACAAAATTGATGAAATCGTTTTTGTTGAATCGATGGACCTAACTGAATCGGGCGATGGCTGGGCAAGCTATAAAATTAATGTGCCTATTTATCGTGCCGGAGTTTATGATTATACTTTCCGGATTTATCCGACCAACAGACTATTACCACACCGCCAGGATTTGCCTCTGGTGAAATGGATTGGCTAAAATAAAAGCCCCTGATTTTAATCAATCAGGGGCTTATTATTTTTTACTGCTCTTCCGGAATACGTCTTAAAATTTCAAGTGTCAGATCCCAAAACTTAACAACCGTTTCTATTTGTATCCGTTCATCGGGCGAATGAGCCCCTTTGATGGTTGGTCCATAGGAAATCATATCCATTCCAGGATATTTATCACCAATCAAACCACATTCCAAGCCGGCATGTATAGCCTTCACATCCGGCTCCTGACTAAATAAATCCCGATAAGCTTCAACAGTAATGGCACGAATTTCAGAATTTGGATCAGGAGCCCAACCCGGATAACCATTGCTGTGCTTCACCTCTGCACCGGCTAAATCAAAACAGGCTGCAACCATTTGGGCAATATCTTCTTTGGAAGATTCAACAGAACTTCGCTGGCTTGTGGTGATCATGGCCTTACCGCTTTCCATCCTCACCGAGGCCAGGTTAGTAGATGTCTCTACAAAATCAGGGATTCGCTGCGACCAGGCAATTACGCCATGCGGACAAGCGTACAAGCTGTTTATCAATCTCTTCTGATCTTTAACTACCATTACCATTTTTTTAACTGGCAGAATGGGTTTGATTGAAATATCCAGTTTAGGTTCTGTTACAGCGTATTCATAAGCCATTTCTGACGCACTTTTTTTTACTAATTGCTTCAGAGCCTCCTCTGATTCCTGATTGACTGCTACTAGTGCAAAAGCCTCACGTGCAATCGCATTGCGCAGGTTTCCGCCTTCAAACTGAGCAAGTCGGACATCGAATTTACGCGCTGCCATCCAAACAATACGGGTAAGAAGCTTATTCGCATTGCCTAATCCTTTATGGATGTCATCTCCCGAATGGCCACCTTTAAGTCCTTTAACATCAATGCGATAAAAAACGTCTCCTTGTTTTGCTTCCTCCATGTTGTAAGGCAAGGTAATCACGGTGTCTTTTCCACCGGCACATCCTATAAACAGCTCACCTTCATCTTCCGAGTCAAGATTAAGTAGGATTTTTCCATTCAGAAAGCCAGGTTCCAAACCAAAAGCACCTGTCAAACCTGTTTCTTCATCAACTGTGAACAAACACTCTATGGCCCCACGTTCTATTGATTTATCAGCCAATAAGGCAAGTTGCGCTGCAACACCAATTCCATCATCGGCTCCAAGTGTGGTACCTTTGGCTTTTACCCAGCCGTCTTCTATAAAAACTTCAATTGGTTCTTTCTCAAAATCATGTTTGGTATCGCTGTTTTTCTCGCACACCATATCCACATGACTCTGCAAAACAACTGTTTTACGCTTTTCATAGCCAGCACTTGCCGGAGCTTTAATCAGCACATTACCTACCTTATCCTGCTCATATTCCAATTGGTGTTTTTTTGCAAAATCAATCAGATAAGCCAGTATCTTTTCTTCTTTTTTACTAGGTCTGGGAATTTGAAGTATTTCGGCAAAATACTTCCAAATCAATTTAGGTTCCAACGTATTGAGTACTTCATTCATGATACATTTTTTTGATGAAGCACAAAAATAAGTCTTTTGGCAGGATCAGGAAAGGTATTTATGTACAATCCTAAACAATTGATTTCTGCGAATCGGCTTGGCAATATAATCCGTGCAGCCAGCTGACAGGCACTGATAACGGTCAGCATCAAATGCATAGGCTGTCTGGGCAATAATAGGAACATCCGGCGACAGTTCCCGAATCATTTTGGTTATCATCAAACCACTTACATCAGGCAATCTGATATCCATCAAAATCAAGTCAATATCAGGAATATCCTTAAAAGTTGCGTAGGCATGTTCGCCATCAACTTCATGGATAACAGAAGCTCCGGTAGGTGCTAAAAACGCTTCCAAAAGTTGAAAATTAGAAGATATATCTTCAACAATCAGGATTTTTTTTCCTTGATAAATATTCTTGATATTTCCAAAATCAAACTTAATATCAGAAATTTCATCTGCGGTAAAGTGTATGCCCGAATTCAGCGTATCCAAACTGGCATAGATTTCAGAGTTCATGAAGGTGGAATTTGGTTTTATGAATTGCAAAGCTAATCAAGTATTTACCAGGATGCAATTTTTTTTAGTCCGGCAATTGTTTGGGCAGGATTTTTTGATTTAAAAACAGCATTTCCCGCAACAAGCACATCAGCACCGGCTTCAACAAGTTGCCTGGCGTTTGAAGCATTAACGCCTCCATCCACTTCGATCAACACATGATGTTCGCCTTCGTTGATCATAGATTTGAGTTCTGTAATCTTTCTGTATGTTTCAGGGATAAATTGCTGACCCCCAAAGCCAGGATTTACTGACATAATAAGAACTAAATCGGTGTATGCCAGCACATTCGTCAACAACTGAACAGGTGTATGAGGATTCAATACCACACCTGATTTCATGCCACCATCACGGATGCTTTGCAGTACCCTGTGAAGATGTGTGCAGGCTTCATACTGAACAGAAAGGATATCAGCTCCGGCTTTCCGGAATGCATCAATATAACGGTCTGGATTCACGATCATCAAATGAGCATCAAGAGGCTTTTGTGCTTTACGTTTAACAGCCTCAACCACAGGCAACCCAAATGAAATATTTGGCACGAAAACACCGTCCATGATATCCAAATGAAACCAATCGGCTTCACTGTTGTTGATCATTTCAATTTCCTTTTCAAGATTTAAAAAGTCGGCTGATAAAAGGGAAGGTGCAATCAATGGTTTCATGATTTTTTGTTTTAAAGCAGATAACAGACAGCAAAAATAAAAAAAGCACCCGAAGGTGCTCTCATAACTTATCCAAGATAACTCTTTAAAATTTTGCTTCTGCTGGTGTGCTTGAGCCGGCGAATGGCTTTTTCTTTGATCTGACGCACACGTTCGCGGGTGAGATCAAATTTTTCGCCAATTTCTTCTAGCGTCATCGGATGACTGCCATTCAGTCCAAAATAAAGTCTGATCACATCAGCTTCGCGTTGTGTAAGTGTTGAGATGGCGCGATCAATTTCCTTGCGCAACGACTCATAAAGCAATTCGGTTTCGGGTGTTGGAGCCTCATCGCTTCTGAGCACATCATACATATTATTCTCTTCATCCTGAATGAGGGGAGCATCCATCGAAACATGTCTTCCGGCATTTTTCATGGATTCTTTTACCTCATTTTCAGTAATTTCGAGAATATCAGCTATCTCTTCTGCATTAGGCTCGCGTTCATATTCCTGTTCCAGGCGTGCATATGCCTTGTTTATCTTATTGATAGAACCAATCTTGTTGAGTGGAAGCCTAACAATACGCGATTGTTCGGCCAGGGCCTGAAGAATGGACTGACGAATCCACCATACTGCATAGGAGATAAATTTAAACCCGCGTGTTTCATCAAAACGCTGTGCTGCTTTGATCAGGCCAAGATTCCCTTCATTGATCAAATCAGGAAGGCTAAGTCCTTGGTTTTGATACTGTTTGGAAACCGAAACCACAAAACGAAGGTTAGCTTTGGTAAGTTTTTCAAGTGCTATGCGATCGCCTTGCTTGATGCGTTGAGCCAGAGCTACTTCTTCTTCAGCGGTGATGAGTTCAACCTTACCAATCTCCTGAAGATACTTGTCAAGTGAAGCAGTTTCCCGGTTCGTAACCTGTTTAGTAATCTTAAGTTGCCTCATGCTTTATGCTTTATTTAGCTTTGTACGCAAGTTATGATTAATTGTTTCGTTTGTTATCACCATCCGGACGCGGAATGAGTACTTTTCGGGAAAGCTTCATCTTATTTGTTTTGGCATCAACGCCAATAAGCTTCACATTTATCTTATCCCCTACTTTCAATACACTTTCCACGGTTTCAAGTCGACGCCATTCAATCTCAGAGATATGCAACAAACCATCTTTTCCGGGTAAAATTTCAACAAAAGCACCAAAAGGCGTGATTGTTTTTACTGTTCCAAGATAAACTTCCCCAACTTCTGGTACGGCAACAATAGCACGGATTCGCGCTTTTACAGCTTCAATAGAATCTTTGTTGGACGACACAATGTCAATCACACCATATTCGCCTTTTTCTTCGATTACGATGGTTGTATTGGTTTCGCGCTGCATTTCCTGAATTATCTTTCCGCCAGGTCCGATAATGGCACCGATAAACTCTTTATCAACAACCATTTTCTCAATGCGTGGAACATGTTCCTTGTAATCAGCACGAGGCTCTGTAATTGTTTTGGCCATTTCGTTCAAAATATGTAAACGCCCCTTACGTGCCTGCTCAAGTGCTTCTTCCAATACTTCATACGGGAGACCATCGACCTTGATGTCCATCTGGCAGGCTGTGATACCATCAACTGTTCCGGTAACTTTAAAATCCATATCGCCCAGATGATCTTCATCACCAAGAATATCGGACAATACCGCATACTTTTTGTTGCCGGGTTCGGTGATCAAACCCATAGCTATTCCGGCAACAGGTTTTTTAATCTTTACACCGGCATCCATCAAAGCTAAAGTTCCGCCACAAACACTGGCCATGGAAGATGAACCATTCGACTCGAGAATGTCAGAAACTACGCGTATTGTATATGGATTTTCATCACCGTTGGGAATCATTGGCTTCAGTGCTCTTTCGGCCAAATTTCCGTGCCCTACTTCGCGACGGCTCACGCCACGGAAAGGACGTGCTTCTCCGGTTGAAAAACTTGGAAAATTGTAATGCAACATAAAGTTGGACGTACCTTCAATCACAGCACCATCAATGGTTTGTTCATCCATTTTAGTACCTAAGGTAACCGTTACCAAAGCCTGGGTTTCGCCACGCGTGAAAACAGCCGAACCATGTGCCGAAGGCAGATAATCAACTTCTGACCAGATCGGACGAATTTGATCCAACGCTCTGCCATCAAGACGTGTACGTTCATTTAAAATAGCATCCCTAACAGCTTTTTTCTCTACATCGTGAAAATAACGCTTGGCAAGTGAGTGCTTTTCTTCTTGCTCCTCTTCAGAAAAACGTGTCATAAACTCTTCCAAAACAGCAGCAAAAGCATCCGATCTCTCGTGTTTGTTAGGATTGCCTTGCAGTGCAATGTCATAGCAAGGTTTATAAGCGAAATCCTGAATGGCTTTGCGCAATTCCTCATCATTGCTTTCGTGCGAATACTCCCTTTTCTGTTGTGCATTCTCAACTTTGGATGCCAGCTCAATTTGTGCCTCGCACTGCATTTTTATTGCCTTATGAGCTACTTTAAGTGCCTCGAGCATAACAGTTTCTGAAACCTCTTTTGATTCGCCCTCAACCATCATGATGTTCTCTTTGGTTGCCGCAACCATCAGATCGAGGTCGGCATCGGCCAACGCACTGAAAGGAGGATTTACAACAAATTCGCCATTGATATAGGCAACACGAACTTCCGAAATAGGTCCGTTGAAAGGAATATCAGATACGGATAAAGCTGCTGAAGCAGCCAGGGCAGCAAAGGCGTCGGGAGCTACATCATTTTCGCCGGAAATCAGATTTATCAAAACCTGAGTTTCAGCATGATAATCATCCGGAAAAAGTGGACGCAAAGCCCTGTCAACCAATCTTGAAATCAGTACTTCATAATCAGAAGGACGTCCTTCGCGCTTAAAAAAACCTCCCGGAAATTTTCCGGTAGCGGCATACTTCTCTTTGTAATCAACAGAAAGTGGTAAAAAATCTACATCTTCTCTGGCCTCTTTTGATGAAACAACGGTTGCCAGTAACATAGTTTTTCCTATGGTGATAACCACGGCACCATGTGCTTGTTTGGCCAACTTACCTGTTTCGATCGTAATGACTGTTCCATCAGCCATTTGAATCGTTTGTGAAATTCCTTTTGGACTCATATATTAACTTTAAATGTAATAGTATTGGTGAAGCCTGTTTAAATACAAAAAAAGGCAATCAAGTAAATTGCCTTTCTTCGGACCTTCAACAGGATCAGGATTATTTTCTGATACCCAGCTTTTTGATTATTTCGCGGTATCTTTCAATATCTTTTTTCTTTAAATAATCGAGCAGCTTTCTTCTTTTACCTACCATACGAACGAGTGAACGCATCGTTGCCAGGTCTTTCTTGTTCTCTTTCATGTGCTCGGTAAGATGTTTGATACGGAAGGTAAACAAAGCAATCTGACCCTCTGCAGAACCAGTATCAGCAGCCTTGCTACCGTACTCGTTAAAAATTTCTGTCTTCTTTTCAGCTGTTAAATACATAGCTACTTCTTTTCGATTTTTTGGGCTGCAAAAATAAAACTATTTTTAGAACTAAACAACTTCATTCGTAGAATCTTTTTTTTCAGTATTCCCTCCAGGCTTTTCTTCAACTGATTCTATGGCTGAATCATCCTTTAAGGCTGCAGCTTTGGCTGCTTTCTTTTCAGTTTTTTTTTGCTGGTATTTTTGAATTCGCTCCCTGATCCACAAATTGAAGTTAAGTGAATTAATGTAAAACTGCTGCATCCCCGGAGATTTTTCTATCACAGGAATCAATACAGAGGTAAAAACAATGCTGAAAAGAATTACCGAAAAAACGATGTCTTTGATCAATTCTCCACCCACAATTCCCTGTTGCATCGGAATGGTAGCCAACACAGCTGCGGCAAGCCCTTTTGGAACTATCGTTGACATAAATATCAAGTCCTGATTGGTGTTGTTGGCATCAGAAATTGGCATAGAAGCTCTCACAACCGGAATTCGTAACACAAACAATATCAGCGTTATAACAAATCCAATTAGGATTGGAACCCATTCTGAAAGCTGCATTGATACACCTATATATACAAAGAAAAATGTTTTCAACAAAAAAACAGCTTCTCCAAAAAGTATCCGTTCGGTTTCGTTAAGTGAATCGGGTTCTTTAGTGAAATACCTGCTAAGTGCAGTACCTTTGATAAGATCGGTATTGGCCAGTCCAATACCAAAAGCCAGGGCACTGATGGCTCCGCTATATCCCAATAATTCACTTATACCGTAAATAATGAAAACAAAAGCCGGAGTGGTGAAGATGGAGTTTTTAATATTTCTGACTCTATGCAGGATTACTGACCAAAAGAAAGCACCAATAAATCCCATAATGGTGGCCAGAATAAAACTGGCCAGAATCTGACCAAGGGTAGTTCCAACTTGTATTTCGCCTAATTGTGCCGCTTCGATAAATGCCAGGGCAAAAACAATACATAACACATCACTGAATGCAGATTCGAGGATTAAAATCGTCCGGCTGTTGCTGGAAATATTTAATTGACGCACAAGCGGGATAACCACTGCTGATGATGTGCCTCCAATGATGGCTCCCAGCATAAAGGCCACAATAGGCTCCAAATCAAGAAATAACCACGACAGCAATCCTACCACGATCAGCGTGGCAAAAAAATTGAGAAATGTAAGCAGTGAAGTTCCACGCAATGAGTTCCTCAAAGCATCAAATTTAAGCTCAGTTCCTCCTTCAAATAGAATGGTAACCAGCGTTATGGTAGTAAACACAGGCCCGACCAATCCTAAATGATCAGGCGATACTATTCCTAACAAAGGCCCTATGGCAAGGCCAATAATAATAAGTAATAAAACATCCGGAACACGTTTGCGACTAAACACTTCGGCAAAAACATGTGCCAAAAAAACCAGCAATCCCACACCAACAACTGTAACAGCTATATTCATCAATGCTTGAATTAATCCATAAAATCAGGCAAAATCCAAAAAGCTTGGATTACCAACTTTCGCAGGCAAATATAATCGAAAAACCTTCTGCATCTTAAGGTTTTATCGAAGCCTGATCCATTTTTAACAGGCAGGAACGAACTTTATCGCAAAGCTGGTCGCTGGCGTCAACACAATACCCGCGCTGACTGCAAATCAATCGGGAATTGGAATCAAATAAGATGGTATAAGGGAGTTCTGTAATGGCAAGATATCTTCTGAAATCACCATTCACATCTGAAAAACAAAAGGCATCCGGAGCATTGGCATGAACATAATTCTGCTCAAGCTGTGCCAAGGAAGCAGATGTTTCGGCGATCGTTAATAACTGAAAATCCATTCCATGAAGTGTTTCTGTAGCGGCTTCGTACAGTTCATTAAGCATGGTGCACGATTTGCCGTCATCAAGTTTCCAAAACACAAGTAAACTCAGCTTGTGCGATTTCAATAAAACCGACATTTCATGCTGCTTCCCGTTTGCATCGCGAAGGTAATAACCTGACAAGTCCATTTCTCTCTCCTGGGACATCAGAAATCCCGCAGCAAAAAATCCCAAAAGTAAAGTAACTAAATGCTTCATGTTTTCCTTTTTTTTGAGGAGGAAAACAGCTTTGGTCTGTGGTTGATAAGCTGACAAATATATTATATAGAAACTTCAAAAACAAGGAAAAATGACCGATATTTACTTTGTTCGTAATTAATTTTTTTTTCGATTTCCGAACAAAACAGAGCTATTTTTGTTTAACTTTTTTAATCTTTTATTAAACATTATCTCATGAAAAAAGTAATTGTCATTGGTGCTGGTTTCTCAGGACTTTCATCTGCCGCCCTGCTGGCCAGAGACGGGTTTGAAGTGGAAGTGATCGAAAAACTCGATATGGCAGGAGGCAGAGCCAGAACGTTCAGCGAGGCAGGCTTTACGTTCGATATGGGGCCAAGCTGGTATTGGATGCCGGATGTATTCGAAAGATATTTTGAGCTTTTTGGCAAAAAAGTTTCTGACTATTACAAACTTACTCGACTGGATCCTTCGTACACCATCTATTTTGGCCCTGGCGACAAGACAGACTTACCGGCTGACCCGCTAAAGCTTTATCAACTCTTTGAAAGTATTGAAGCCGGAAGTGGCAATAAACTTAAAAAGTTTCTGGAAGAAGCCGCCTTTAAATATGAAATTGGCATCAAAAAATTAGTCTATAAACCTTCAAAAAGTTTACTTGAGTTTGCTAACTGGGAAATTATCAGATCGAGCCTGCGTATGCATATTTTCACCTCCTTTCACAGCTATATCCGAAGTTATTTTAAACACACAAAACTATTGCGTATCCTTGAGTTTCCAATCTTGTTTCTGGGAGCAACTGCTCAAAAAACTCCGGCACTTTATAGTTTGATGAATTACGGAGATATGATGCTGGGCACCTGGTATCCGGAGGGAGGAATGTTTAAGGTTGTCGAAGGTTTTCAAAAGCTGGCAGAACAACAAGGTGTTCGTTTTCGCTTTAGTGAAGAAGTAAAAAGCTTTGATTTTAAGGGTAATAAAATTAAATCAGTCGAAACCAACAAAGGCACCTATCAGGCTGATTATGTGATAGCCAGTGCAGATTATCACCACATCGAACAAAAAATTCTTCCCGAAAAATATCGCAACTATTCACCAGCCTATTGGCAGTCGCGCACCATGTCGCCATCTTCGCTCATCTATTTTTTGGGCATCGACAAAAAGTTGGATAATATGCAGCATCATACGCTCATTTTCAACAAAGATTTCGAAAAACATGCCCAACAGATTTACGAACAACCCCAATGGCCACAAAATCCCTCGGTGTATTTAAGCTGTACTTCAAAAACTGATCTATCAACAGCTCCGTCGGGCAAGGAAAACCTTTTCATTTTAATACCTGTTGCCCCTGGTCTGCAAGATACTGACGATGTTAGAAATCATTATTTTGATTTTTCGGTGCAGCGCATTGAAGACACGCTTGGCATAAATTTTAAAGCAGATATTAGTTACAAGCGTATGTATTCGAACAGGGATTTTGCACATGATTATTATGCCTACAAAGGCAATGCCTACGGCCTGGCAAACACCCTGAAACAAACGGCTATTCTGAAGCCTTCCATGTTTAATAAAGCAGTAAATAACCTGTTGTTTACTGGTCAGTTAACCATTCCCGGTCCCGGTGTGCCCCCTGCAATCATTTCGGGACAGGTAGCTGCCGGACAACTTGTGAAAAAAGAACAAAAACAATAAGTCAATCCCAAAAATATGAAAGCACTCTACGACCAAATTTCACGAAAGACGAGTAAAATTACTACTCAAGCTTACAGCACATCTTTTACGCTGGGCATCAGACTTTTCAATCAAAAATATCACGATCCGATATTTGCCATCTATGGCTTTGTGAGGCTGGCCGATGAAATTGTTGATTCATTTCATGCCTACAACAAGAAAAGTCTGCTCGAAGAATTCAGAAGAGATACAGTGCTGGCTCTGGAACGCAAAATCAGTTTGAACCCCATTTTGCATAGTTTTCAGGAAACGGTTCATAAATACAAAATTGAATGGGCACTCATCGATCGTTTTTTGAAAAGCATGGAAATGGATCTTGACGAATTGGAGTATGACCAGCAACTGTTTGAGGAATATATTCTTGGCTCGGCTGAGGTAGTTGGATTAATGTGTTTGCGCGTTTTTGCCTATGGCGATGAAAGCATGTATCAGGAATTAAAAACACCAGCGATGCGTTTGGGTTCAGCCTTCCAGAAAATCAATTTTTTACGCGATTTACAAACAGATCTGCTTCATCTGGGGCGCACCTATTTTCCTAAGCTCGACCTGAACAATTTTAGCCAGCAGGCAAAAGAAAATATTGAAGCCGACATCGAAAAAGATTTTCAGGATGGTTTGGCTGGCATTCGCAAACTTCCGGTTGGCGTACGTTATGGGGTGTATGTAGCTTACGTTTATTACCACAATTTATTTAAGAAAATCAAACGAATACAATCGAATAAATTAATTGGATATAAACGAATCAGAGTTCCAAACCCTGTAAAATACGGCATGTTGTTAAGCTCATATTTACGCTACCGTTTAAACCTGCTTTAAAATGATCCATTTTCTTGCAGTTATTTTCTTAGTTTTACCAACGGAACAGTCCGAACTGCTGAATGAAGCCAGAAAATTATATTTCAGGCTTGATCAGCCCGGATGTATATCGGAAGAGCTTTTTGAAATATTGCAGCAAAACACAAAAAAGACGGCTGTTTTATTGGCTTACGAAGGTGCAGCCGAAGCAAGTTCGGCCGGCTGTGCCGTTTTCCCTTTAAGCAAGTTAAAACGTTTTAATCATGGAAAGAATAAAATAGAACAAGCCATCAGGCAGGATTCGCTCGATGCAGAAATCAGATTCATCCGGTATAGCATTCAATCCAGGGCACCGGCATTTTTGGGTTACACCGATGCCGTAGAAAAAGATTTTGCCTATTTGATGCATGTTTTATCCCAGAATCAAACCTTATTTGACAATGCTTTGTTAAGAAAAAACATCCTCAGCTTTTTACTACAGTCAAGTCAAATCACAGATCGTCAAATTGCTTTGCTGCAAGAAATGTTAAATACAGAAACAGAATAATTATGGAAGAACAAGTTGTTTTAGTTAACACCAAAGACGAACCTCAGGGATTGATGGAGAAAATGGAAGCGCACGAAAAAGGCGTCTTGCACCGTGCCTTTTCTATCTTTATTTTTAACAGTAAAAATGAGCTTTTGCTTCAGCAAAGGGCACTATCGAAATATCATACCCCAGGATTATGGACCAACACCTGTTGCTCACATCCACGCGAAAATGAAAGTCTGGAATCCGCAACCAGCAGAAGATTGAAAGAAGAAATGGGTATGCAATGTGAGATACATCAAGCTTTTTCGTTTATCTACAAGGCTGATGTTGGCCAGAGCCTGATCGAACACGAGTTTGATCATGTTTTTATCGGACATTCTGATGAGCTTCCTGTAATTAATCCCGGCGAAGTAGCCAGTTGGAGGTATGCTACAATGAGCGAAATAAGGGCAGACATTGCAAATCATCCCGAAAAATATACGGCATGGTTTCGCATTGCCTTTGATGAAGTGGATGCACACCTGAAAAACCTAAAAACAAAATGATATGAGCTGGATTTTGGCTGCTGCACTGATTCTTGGTGCCTTCCTTTTTATGGAGTTTATAGCCTGGTTCACACACAAATATGTGATGCATGGTTTTTTGTGGATACTTCACAAAGACCACCATATTCGTGATGGCCGAAAGTTTGAATGGAACGATCTTTTTGCAGTGATTTTTGCTATTCCCAGTTTTCTGTTAATCGTATCCGGCACTCAAGGTGGCTTCGATTGGAAATTTTACCTTGGATTGGGAATTGCACTTTACGGCCTGGCTTACTTTCTTTTTCATGATGTTTTTGTACATGGCCGCCTACCGCTGTTCCAAAGATTAAGCAACCGCTACCTGAGAGCAACCATCACAGCCCACCTCGATCATCATAAGCCTCATGCACATTATAATTATGGCTTTTTGGTCGCACCCTGGAAATACTATCAACAAGAATGGCAAAAAACAAAAAAGCCTGACCCTGTGTAAAACAAGATCAGGCCTGTTAGACTTACAGTGCTTTTATTTAAAACTTGAGTGTGAGACCTGCATTCAGCAGTGCAATCCCATATCCCAGTTCGGCATAAATCCCAAAGTTATCGCCAAAATGATACCTGGCACCAGCAAAGCCAGCATAAGCTATACCACCTGCTTTTGGAGATGCAAGTGACGCACCCGGATCATCGTATTTTACGCTGGCGATATTATAACCCAACATCACACCGGCATAAGTATCAAGCTGATCAGCAAGATCAAAATGATAAGCACCGCGGGCACCTGCTATCATATAGGTGTATTTCCAGGAATAGTTTGCACCAAATCCCGAAAAATCATCCTTTGAAGCAGAATAACCCAGATAATCACCGATGCTAAGGTTATCGCTAACGCCAAAATCAAGTGCGAGCGAAACAGGAGGCATATCCAGCGTTCCTGTGGCAAAAGTGGCTCCCAGCCCAATACCGATATTGGCATCAACCTGCCCTTTATCAAATTGTGCCTGAGCACTGTAGTTAAACCCAATTAGGGCAAATGCTAAAACAAATAAAACTTTTCTCATAATACATCTGGTTGTAGATTCTATGCCTACTCTTTATGCTTTTCGGCTTCCGCAAACCATAACGGACAATTGTCTGTTAGTGGCCGAAACCTGCAATAAAGTCATCTGATTGCTTCTTTAAAGTGATGTTTGTTTCGCTATCGTCAGACCTTATATTGAAGGCTTTGATGAAGCAAAACTACTGGCAGGATAAAGGGAAATTGCTAAGGTAAAAATCGTATTACCCTAAGGTAATCAACCGGATTATTCACTTTTGAAGCTGATACAGACGGGTTCGCCGCATATCCAGATAGAAAATCTTATCAAAAAATGAGGAATCAAATACTGAGGTATCAAGACTTTCGGGATGCAACAAAACAGGTTCCAGCGGATTAGACCCACTTACAATCAAAAGCCACAGCTCGAAATAACGCATCCGCTTATAAATCAATGATTTCTGTTCCTTTTTTGCGATCAGTTCCTGAATTCGCTCTGGCTCAAACCGACTGTAATCGGAATCATCAATCAGCTCAGGATCAGTTACATACCTTACAATCTCCAAACCTATGGTTTTATGTCGGTTCACAATAAGCTGAAAATCGGGCGATTCAAATGTTTTAATGCGTGCCTTAGGAAAATCTGTATAGCAAGCTTTGAACACTTCGAGTATTTCCCTTTCGAGTATTTTATGCGCAGTGTTAAAAGGCTTTTTGCGTGGCATCTTCACTAAGAATAACTTTATTAGGTATTAATCTCCAAAAAAAAGAGGCTGAATTCATTAAGAAACAGCCTCTCAAAGTTAAATAATCTGAATGATTTATTGTACCATCTCCAATTCGTTCATCATAAAGGCGTACTCCAAAGCTGTTTCTTTCAAACGCTCAAAGCGACCCGAAGCACCTCCGTGACCAAAATCCATATTGGTTTTCAGCAACAAATGCTCGTCATTAGTTTTATGAGTTCTGAGCTTGGCCACCCATTTTGCCGGTTCCCAGTATTGCACCTGACTATCATGCAATCCGGTTGTAACAAGCATTGCAGGATAGTCTTGTTTAGCGACATTATCATAAGGTGAATAAGACAGCATATATTCGTAATACGCTTTGTCGTTGGGATTACCCCATTCGTCGTACTCACCTGTTGTGAGTGGAATGCTCTCGTCGAGCATGGTAGTAACAACATCAACAAAAGGAACGGCAGCTATCACGCCTTTCCACAGGTCGGGCCGCATATTCACCACAGCACCTACCAGCAAACCACCGGCACTGCCTCCCAGAGCAAACATATTTTCATTATTGGTGAACTTTTGATCAATCAGGTATTCGCCGCAGGCAATAAAATCAAAAAAAGTATTTCTCTTGTTGAGTAATTTACCGTCTTCATACCATTGACGTCCTAATTCTTCGCCACCACGAATATGTGCGATTGCCCAAACGAATCCCCTGTCGAGCAAACTCAGGCGTGTGGATGAAAAATAGGCATCCATGCTGGCACCATAAGAGCCATATCCATAAAGCACCAATGGGTTGCCACCATTCTTTACAAGGCCTTTTTTATAAACCAGCGAAATGGGAACCATCACACCATCGTGCGAAGGAGCATACAGCCGTTCGGATTGATAGTCATCCGGATTATAGCCCCCCAAAACTTCCTGCTGTTTCAATAGCTTCCTGCTTTTGTCAGCCATATTGAAATCATAAACAGAGTTGGGTGTGGTAAGCGAAGTGTAGCCATAGCGCAGAATATCCGTTTCAAAATCAACATTGGTGCTGGTGTAGGCGGTGTAGGCCGGCTCACCAAAATCGAGGTAGTAATCCTGTTTTTTATCCCAGCTCATCACCCTGAGGTTTACTAATCCCTTCTGTCGTTCGCTCACTACCAGGTATTTGCTAAATATTTCAAAATCTTCCAATAAAACATCTTCGCGATGAGCAATTACCTCTTTCCAGTTTTTCATTCCGGGTTTTTTCACGCTTGTTTTCATCAGTCGGAAATTCTGGGCATCAAGATTCGTTCGGATATAAAAATCATTCTTATAATGATCAACACCATAAAGCATATCGGGCTGACGCTCCTGCACCAATTGGAGGCTATTTACAGGTTTGTCCGCATCCACAAAATGATATTCGGCCGATAAAGTACTCACTGAACCAACCATGATATATGCATCTGATTTTGTTTTGAACACAAAAGCATAAAAAGTAGGATCATTTTCCTCAAAAATCACAACATCATTTTCAAAATCCTGTTCCAACTGATGTCGGACAATTCTGAAGGGCCTGAGTGTTTCATCCTTCACACTGTAAAAAAGTGTTTTATTATCATTTCCCCAGGCCATATTTCCGGAAGTATTCGGAATGTTTTGAGGGTAGATATAGCCGGTAGTCAGATTTTTAACATAAATGGTGTATTGCCTGCGGCTCACGGTATCAACCGAAAAAGCCAGCAAATTGTTATCAGCACTTATCTCCCATCCTCCAATTTGAAAATAGGGATAACCTTCGGCCATTTCGTTGCCATTAAGCATTATTTCTTCTGCTGCTTCAAGGCTGCCTTTCTTGCGACAATAAATCGGATATTCCTTGCCTTCTTCATAACGTGAATAGTAATAATAGCCATTACGTTGGTAAGGAACCGAAATATCTGTTTGCTTTATCCTTCCTAACATTTCATCATAAAGTGCTTGCTGCAAGGCATCGGTATGCGCCAAAGCCGCATCGGTGTATGCATTCTCAGCTTCGAGATAGGCAATTACTTCCGGATCTTCCCTGTCGTTGAGCCAATAATAGTTATCAACTCTGGTGTGTTCGTGTTTGGTTAGCTCGTGTGGTTTTTGTTGTGCTACAGGTGGCTGCATAGTTTCATTTTTTGGCTGATCGCAACTGCTTACTAAAAAGAGGATCAAAAGGGAATAAAAAATTTGTTTCATTTTGATAATCAATGAATTAATTAAATATTTTTTCATAAAAGCTGGGTATTATATTAAAAACTCAGGGTAAGTCCGAAGCTGGGCATCAAGGGCAGTTGTCGCACAATTTCGCTGGTTATCTGATCAACGTAAAACACGTTTTCGCGATTATACAGATTGGTTACGCTTAGATTGAGCTCGAGCTCGGTTCTTTCGCTCAGGAAAAACCTGCGTTTAGCATCCAGATCAAGGCGATGATAACTTGGAAGTTCGCCTTTGTTCAGATCACCATAAATCAAACCCAGCTCGCCGTTAGCAACCATATAGTCATCGTTTACACCCCCCGCAAAATTGAGGTATTCATAGTATCCCTGCACCTGTGTGAACGGAAAACCAGATCCATAATTCCATCTGCCGCTAAATTCCCATTGCTTGCGATCGCCTGTGGTGTACGAAAGAATCACATTTACATTATGCCGCCGGTCGTAATGAGGCCTGTAAGTAATGAGCTCGCCGGGCTTTTCTTCATATTCTTTGGTTACAAATCCTAAGGAATAAACTGTCCAGATATACCAATGATTGTCCTCATATTTCAAAGCAATATCGCCACCATAAGCTTTTCCTTTCTCGATAATAAAATCCTTTTTGTAGATATCCGGCGTACCGAAAGGAGCCGTTGATTCATCGTATAACTTATTGCGATTCAAGTTTGTAAGTTGAGTAAAATCTTTGAGATAACCTTCAATGTTCAGGTTGATCCGGTTAGTTATATCTATCTCGGTTCCCAAGATAAAATGATTGGCTTTTTGCAGCTTATGATTTATCTCTTTGCCATCAAAACGGTCGGGCAGGTTATCAGGCCCTGACAAAAAACCATAAAACAGATTCACTACATCGCGATCACTATTGGCTGCTATCAAATTTTGTGAATACATACCGGTAGCCAGCTTAATTCGGAACCAATCGTTCACCATGTATTTCATTGCAAGCCGGGGTTCGGGCGAAATATTGGATAAGGAGGCATACCACTGCATCCGGAGGCTGGGCTCGAAAAGCAATTTGCCAAAGTTACCTTTGTATCGCACATAAGCTGCAAGCTCAGTGGTATTTTCCACCTGACTGATTTTACGTCCTACCCCATTGGTGAAATCAAATTCTGTTTTAAAGCCCAATAACTCCACACCATATTTCACAAGGTCTTTTCCCAGGAAATAAGTGAAATGGAATCCCATATTGAAGCCATTAATAGCACTTGAGCGATCGGGCAAAGAGGCTTCCGACAGTTTGGCCTGATAACTGGAATAAGCCAGGTTTCCTTCGATAAGCACAGGAGATTTGCCGGGAATAATCAAAAAGTTAGACCCACCACCCAATGCCTTCCAGCTAAAATCGGATAGTGCTTTATAATTGTTCACCTGATCGTCAAAATTGAATCCAAAGAAATTTATCTTGCTACCATTAGCCGAGTTAATCGAAGCTTTTGCGTAGATATCCAAAAAGTTGAAAGGCAGGCCATTTTCGTCAATATGACTGTAAAGACTTTTGCTTGTTTGCTCCAGATAAGAATTCTTTACCGACAACACAAAACTCGAACTGGCTCCATCCTGACTTTTAGCTTTTACTATCGGTCCTTCAAGCAAAAATCGAGCTCCAAAGGTGCTTGCCCCAACCTTACCGGCTATGCGGTTCTTGTTACCATCGCGTGTGGTGATGTCCATGACTGATGAAATCCGGCCACCATAATCAGCACTAAATCCTCCGGTAAAAACCTCAGCATTGCGAATAATATCGGTTTCAAAAACTGAAAACAAACCTATTGAGTGGAAAGGATTGTAAACTATCATCCCATCCAACAAAACCTTATTTTGAATTGGCGAACCACCTCGGATGTATAATTGTCCACCCTGATCACCGGTAAACACCACACCGGGAATAACCTGTAAATACTGCGCCAAATCGCTTTGCCCTCCTATTGAAGGTATTTTTTTTAAGGATTTGGGTGTGATGTTGATAACCGAAGTTCTGGTCTCACTCCTCGACTCAATTTTATCAGCGGTTATGTTCACTGTCTCCAGGCTTACACTGCCTTCAGTAAGATGAAAACGCTTGTTAATTACATCTCCCGGAACAAGTGTAACAGGCTCTCTGAGCGTATCATAACCCAAAAACGTAACTAACATGATATACTCACCTGCAGGCACTTTCGTGATACTGAAATATCCATTTATATCTGTTGAACCACCATAATTTGTTCCTTCGAGATAAACATTAGAAAATATAACGGGTTCGCCTGTGCTTGCTTCATACACAAATCCCCTAACCGCAGCATCTTGAGCAAATGCAGTAGTAAAAGAAGTACAAACAAAAATCAGGGCAATAAAAATCTCTCTTAAAGGTGTAAATTGTTGCATATCAACATTTTGAATAAATGAAAACTATCCGCATCAATTCTTGACTGAGTTCAGAAAAGAACGCGCAAATTAACTAAAAAGTACGCAAAAATGCGGATTATTTAAGAATAATGGCAAATCTAACCAGTTATTGGTAAAATGTAACTGTTCTTTACTGTAAACGCAAGGCTGCAGCCTGTTTCAATAATTCTTTCTCGGCTGCTGAAATAGGCTCGGGCAACCGAAGTTGAACTTTTAATAACAAATTGCCAAACCTGTCTGCACCATATACCGGCATACCCAGCCCTTTGAGCCTGAGAACACTTCCGTTTTGCTGACCTGCTTTCACAGGCACCTGAACAATTCCTTTTAAGGTTTTAAACGGGATTTTGCCTCCTAATGCAGCCGTATAAATATCAACCGGAAAATCAGCAATCAGATCATCGCCTTCGCGAATAAGTCCGTTTTGTGGCTTTACCTGAACCTTTAAAAGCAAATCACCGGCCGTACCACCAAAAGGCGATTCCTGTCCTTTTCCTTTTATCCGCAATGTTTGGCCGTCCTTTACCCCGGGTTTTATCTTCAAGCGAATATGTTTGCCGTTGAGGTTGATCAATTGTGTGGAGCCTGTATAGGCATCCTGCAAACTGAGGCTAATGGCAGCCATAATATCTTGCCCCTTTACTTGTTGCCTTTGCCGGGAATTACTACCAAAGGATCCGCCACCAAAGCCACCACCAAAAAAGGCATCAAAAAAATCTGAAAAACCACTCTGACCTCTAAAAAACTCCTTAAAACCCTGTTGCCTGCCATAGCTTCGCCCCCCACCAAAGCCACCAAAACCTTCAAAACCTTGCTGTTGGTATTGCTTCCAATTGGCTCCCAGATCATCATATTTTTTCCTTTTCTCTGCATTACCCAGCACTTCATAGGCTTCGCTGATTTCTTTGAAACGCTCCTCAGCAGCCTTGTCTCCCGGGTTCTTATCCGGATGATACTTCACGGCTAACTTACGGTACTGTTTCTTAATTTGTTCAGCTGTGGCCTTACGATCAACACCTAATATTTTGTAATAATCTTTGTAATCCATAGCTCCAATATCTCGTCAAACAATATGCCAATTCCCAATTTTGGAATAAGCTGTCATTTTGACAACTCATAGAGTGTAAAATATCACAAATCCGTTTACAAGGCTTATTTTCGGCTAACCTTGAAACTTGATACGGCTGCATCAAGATTTATAAAAATCTGTTGATCAGCATTTTCGAAATCTGCAGTTTCGTAAACACCAGGACTTATCTTTTCAAAATCGCTAAAGCTATGGCTCGAAAGCACTGTAGCTGTTTTGATTCGACAAGCTGCTTCGTGCGGTATGATCAGCCTGATTGCCGAAGCAGCGGCATTAATATTCACTTCAGTATTCAGGCTTTTGGTTCCAAGTCGCAGATCAATTGCAGCAGCCCCTCCGTCAATTGCAATTTCCTGGATGATAAATTCGCTCAGGTCAAAATCCAGCTCTGCAGCCCCAACATCCAGATCAAAACTCCATTCAACATCAGGATTCAGCATTAAATCGAATTTATTCAGCTTATTACTGTTTAGCACAATCTTTCGGTCAACCTGTTCGATGATCACTTTGCTGTTATCATCAAGTTCTTCAACCCTAAAGTTATAAGCCATGCTCGACCCGCGTTTATCCGCACGGATCAAGTCGCCGGTCGTGCCCGAAAGTGTATAAGTGCCGGCTGTGGCTTCCAGTTGGAGCTGTGCCGATTTAATGCCTGGCTCAAGTTCATGACTAAAAATTTGTGTAACCAGTGTATCACGAATTCGTCCTTCGTCTTTCTCAAAATTATAACGAAATACTGATCGGTGGGGATTGTAATTTTCGTACTGATGCCCATACATCACTATACCCAATGCTCCTACGGCAAGAGCCAGTAAAACCTTAAAAAAATTCTGGACGGGAAGAACTGATACACCCCACAAAATCAGCAACAAAGGCCAAAGCCTAATCAAAACTCTCCATTGAAAATCAAAAAAATCTAATCTGTCGAGTAAAAATAGGGTACCCAATGCAATGAGTAGTATTCCCCAAAATACATTTTGTTGTTTCATGATCTACGTTATATTTCTGTGAATGATCTGCTGCCCGGGCAAATCGAATTTTTAATCAACTCAACGTACAATCCAAATTGTGTTGCTGAAAACAGTTAGGAAGTGTCAGGAATTTTTACTGCTTTGCTGTAAAAGTAATATTCCTGCCGCAATTAATACCACCGGCCATAGGTCTAACACACTAAACCGGGGAATAAAAGCAGTGATTAAGAACAAAGCTCCAATGCTGATCAGGGTTAGCCCAATCACAAGCTGACCTTTTCCTTTGGCGACAGTTTCAGATAAAACCGATTCGTCTGTTGTGCTTTCTGAATCAAATCCCTGGCTATCAATAGGTGCTTCGGGTAATACAATCCATAAAACCACATAAGCAATCACACCTCCCAAGGCAAAAACGGCAAGAAACACAAATATCAATCTAACAATGGTAGGATCCATCCTAAAATGTTTTGCCAAACCAGCACATACACCGGCAATAACTTTGGCAGAGCTCGACCGATAAAGTCTGCCAGTTTGATTTTCCATAATAACAGAATTAGAATTAACAATATAACACTTACTTCTTCACAACAAATTTCGTTGTTTTATTTTTAAATCATAGTCCTGTTAAATAATAAACACTAAAATTAGTTAAAAGAATGTATAAATTAAGTATTTAGCTCAATTAAAAAGCCGCCATGATAAAGATTTTTGTATTTTTACGTTCCTAAATTTTGCCGGAAAATTAAAGGTTAATCAGGAAGATTTAGCAATTGTTTTTCAAGCTATTTATGCAATTAACACTAATAAAAGTATGATGTAATAGGTGACAAATCAAGTTAATATGAATTTTTTTCAAGTAATTACAAAATAGCGGGAGTAAAGATATTTTTAACAAACCTATTCAATCACTAAAAAGCAAATTATTTCAAACATGACAAAAATCAAAGTTGCCAATCCTGTAGTTGAACTTGACGGAGACGAAATGACACGTGTAATCTGGTCATTTATCAAAGAAAAACTAATCCTTCCTTACCTCGATATCGACATCAAATATTTCGATTTAGGCATGGAAAGTCGTGATGCCACCAACGACCAAATCACCATTGACGCAGCAGAAGCAATTAAAAAGTATAATGTGGGTATCAAATGTGCTACCATTACTCCCGATGAAAAACGTGTTGAAGAATTTAAATTGAAAGCCATGTATCGGTCGCCCAACGGAACAATTCGCAATATTTTGGGCGGAACAGTTTTTCGCGAGCCTATCCTGATCAATAATGTTCCCCGTCTTGTACCGGGATGGACAGACCCGATTGTGATTGGTCGTCATGCTTTTGGAGATCAATACAGGGCAACAGATTTTTTAACAAGGGGCAAGGGAAAACTTACCATCACCTACACCCCTGACGACGGCAGCGAACCGCAACAATATGAGGTTTATGATTTTGATGGCGATGGGGTAGCTTTGGCCATGTATAACACCGACGAATCCATTCGTGGCTTTGCACATTCCTGCTTCAATATGGCTTTGCAAAAAGGCTGGCCACTTTATCTTTCTACCAAGAACACCATCCTGAAAAAATACGACGGGCGTTTCAAAGATATTTTCGAAGAAATCTACCAGCAAAACTACAAAGCAAAATTTGAAGCCAAAGGCATCATTTATGAGCACCGGCTGATCGATGATATGGTTGCAGCTGCCTTGAAATGGAGTGGAAAATTTGTGTGGGCCTGTAAAAATTACGATGGTGATGTGCAATCAGATACGCTGGCGCAGGGTTTTGGTTCGCTGGGCCTGATGACAAGTGTGTTGGTTACACCCGATGGAAAAACCATGGAAGCAGAAGCCGCACACGGAACCGTTACGCGCCATTATCGTGAGCATCAAAAAGGAAATCCGACTTCTACTAACCCAATTGCTTCCATCTTTGCCTGGACCAGAGGGTTGGCACACCGCGGAAGACTGGATAACAATCAGAAACTCATTGACTTTAGTCATGCACTTGAAGAAGTGTGCATAGATACTGTTGAATCAGGAAAAATGACCAAAGACCTTGCATTGCTAATACATGGAAACTCTTTAAAGCCAGAGCATTATCTTTATACCCAGGATTTCCTGAATGCCATTAATGAAGGATTACAAACTAAATTAAGTGATTAAAAAATATAAAACCACTGTGATATGTCGAACTTAAAAGATGTTCTGAGAGAAAAAATTGACCATTGGCGTCCGCGCACCCAAAGATTAAATGAAGAATTTAAAGATTTTGTTGTGGACAATGTAACCGTTGGTCAAATTCTTGGAGGCATGCGTGGCATTAAATGCCTGGTAACTGATATTTCGTACCTCGATCCCAAAGAAGGTATCCGTTATCGGGGCTACACCCTGCCTGAAGTATTTGAGAAATTGCCTAAGGCCAAAGGTGCTGAAATGCCTTATGTTGAAGGTTTAATCTATCTGCTGCTGACTGGTGATATGCCCAACAAATCTCAAGTTGATGATTTGATAGACGAATTCTCGAAAAGAAGAATCCTTCCCAGATACGTATATGAAGTAATTGATGCCTGGCCATGTTGTAGTCATCCAATGACAATTTTCAGCTCGGCAATCCTGGCAATGGCACGCGAATCTTTCTTTGCAAAAAAATACAAGGCCGGAATCAATAAAATGAACTTATGGGAGCCTATGTACGAAGATTCACTTAATATGCTGGCCAAGCTTCCCGAGATTGCCTCATATATTTATGCCAAATTATATCGCGATGGCAAACGCATTGTTGGCAATCCCGATCTTGACCTGGGTGCTAATTTCGCACATATGATGGGAATTAAAAAGCCTTACGATGATGTGTCGCGAATGCACTTTATCATTCATGCCGATCACGAAAGCGGTAATGTTAGTGCCCATACCGCGCATTTAGTCGGAAGCTCACTTTCTGACGTTTATCTTGCCACTTCGGCTATGATCAATGGTTTGGCTGGCCCGCTTCACGGTCTTGCCAATCAGGAAGTGTTGAGGTGGTTGCAGGATCTGATGGACAAGATGGGAGGCGAAACTCCTAACGAAAACGAAATGAAACAATACGTTTGGGACACCCTGCACGGCGGACAAGTGATCCCGGGTTTTGGCCATGCCGTTTTGCGTAAAACAGACCCCAGGTATATGGTGCAACGCGAGTTTAGCCTGAAACATATTGCAGATGATCCCATCTTTAAATATGTGGATATGCTTTATAATGTTGTTCCTCCCATACTACAGGAACAAGGCAAGGCAAAAAACCCGTGGCCTAATGTTGATGCACAATCAGGTGTTATTCAATGGCATTATGGAGTTACCGAATACGATTTTTATACCGTTTTATTTGGAATTGGAAGGGCTATTGGTGTTACGACAAATCTTATCTGGGACAGGGCCTTGCTCTATCCGCTCGAAAGACCTAAATCACTTACCACTAATATGCTCGAGGAATTAGTTGGAATAAGAAAAAAAGAAAAAGATTCAGAATAGTTTTTCATATTTTAATCATTAAGCTGAAAGTTGCACGTGTTTGCCACCTCAACTTTCAGCTTTTATTTTTTTAAAATGCTTACCCATATTACAATTCAGCTACCTCCTCTGAACCGTGGAATTCATCTTATCACACATCTGGTTCAAAAGGAAATCGGCAAACTTCCGGCAAACGGCCTGCTCCATATTTTCTTGACACATACCTCAGCCGGCTTACTGATCAATGAAAATGCCGACCCTGATGTTAGAAGTGATTTGGAAGCTTATCTGGAAAAGCTGGTTCCGGAAAATGCACCTTACTTCAGACATACTATAGAAGGCCCTGATGATATGCCGGCTCATATTAAAAATATGTTCACCGGAAACAGCCTTTCAATACCTATTATAAATGGTAGTTTAGGACTCGGCATCTGGCAGGGCATCTATCTATGCGAATTCAGAAGTCATGGGGGAAGCCGAAAACTGATCCTAAGTGTGATCAGTTAGGCATATTGTTATGAAATGTTTTCCTGGCAAATTGTCAACGGAGTGGCCGATCTATTTCAATCTATTCCTTCGAATATGAGTTTGATATGCTCATCTTTCTGAAGCCTGATTTTGCTTTCAAATTTGTCGTCTCTGCCAGTGTTTATCTCCCCTATTTTTATCTCATATTCTTCATCTGCCCTGAGCGGAAAGAGTATGTATGAAGCTTTTGGCATAGTTCCAACATATCGCTCAGTAGCCAAACTATCTGATAACGCTCTTACAAAAACAGCATGAGGTTTGTCTGTTTCATTGATCACCTCTACCCTGCCAACGGCTATATCTAATTCGCTTTTTGCGCAGGAAGCAAGTAAACATAGTACAAGTGAAAGAAATAACAAGCGGGTGTTGCGCATAAAAATATTTTCGTTGGCAAATCAAATCCTATGCCACCCAAACAGAAAATGCTAAGAATTTAATTTTAAATCAATTACGCAATTGAACACAACTGCGACAATTCCAAAATCAGGAAAAATATAGGCTTACAGGGAAACATTAGTTGAGCAAGAAACTCAAGCTTAATCTTTTGCTCTTAAATGACCAATTGATCGATGCCCCGGCTTGCCTGAATAATAATTTTAAATAGCTGAATCTGTCAAAATTCTCGTCCTCTTCTGCAATTAGTGCGAGTTGCCACCAGCTTAACGAATCCATTTCCAAACATGCATGAAGTCGCTCTATTGGACAAAAATCCGTTTGCAACACAAAGCCTTCACCTGAATTACCAAGCCTGAATTCCACCAACTGATCTTCATCAGCAAAGCTGAAAATCCAGCTCAAAAACTGCTCCATCATCAACTGAACCAAAGTCAGGTTGTGGTTTAGGAAATGATCAGATTCTGGAACACTAAACTTAATTCTCTTTTTATCAATGGTTTGTGCATCCTCATCTAAAAGTTCCTGAAGAATTTCCAGGCAGCTGATCCGCTGTTGAGGTTTATCCTCAAGTAGCTCCTCTGCCTGATTAGTCCGAATCATATCATTGATTACCCTGTCCATCCTGTTTACGGCATGAAGCAAAATGGAAGCATACTCCTCCAACTCAGGTGCAAGCCGCTCTGAGGTATGGATCATCTCAGCCATAACGCTCACACTTGTCATCGGATTTTTCAGCCCGTGAATAATAACACTCACCAGCTGTTTTTTCTGGTTATTAAGCTCTTCCAGGCTTTTGTTCTGGTCTTCGAGTTGCGTTTGCTGGTCCTTAATAGCCTCATGCTGAACTTCAATCTCCTGTTTCTGTTTACTGATCTTAAGATAACTTTTTGACAGCTTCTCTTCCAACTCATTCATTTCACGCATTCGTTTGATTTGCAGCTGAAGCATACCCATCAGTAATTCAGGATATTTCTTTAAAAAATCCATCAAAGAAATCCTGCCCAACACAAGTATAACGCACTGCTTTTCAGTTGTTACCGATGCCGAACGATTTTCAGTGTCAAACAAAGCATATTCCCCAAAAACCTCACCTGCACCAAGACGTGCAATCACATGATTACCATCGTGCACGCGCACTTCTCCTTCGGCAAGGATATACATATTCTCGCCTTGTTCGCCTTTTCTGAAAAGCGATTCCTGTGCCCTGGTTTTTCGTTCTTGCAAAAGCAAAGACAATTTTTCCAGTGCCTCGTTACTTAGTGAGTTAAATACCGCTATTCGTTTCAGCAATACAATGCGCTGCTCCAGGTTGATCAACATTTCGTCCATGAGTTGTGTTGATTGATTTTTCAAAAATGTAAAACTAATATTTCTACGACAACCAAACAATTTTTATCCAAACTATAATCGCCAGGAAAACTGCAAGATCCTCTGGTTGAAGAATTATTGTCTGGTAGTCACCTCGTTCAAGCTTCTCAAAACTTCATCACTTTTCTTCACCAGATCAGGGAAAAAGAGCCTGAAATCTGTTTCAAAATCCTGATAATTCTTTTTCAAAAAGCCGACTGCATTTTCCATACCTGATTCAAAGCTCGTGCGACGCGACATCCCATTAAAAACCCGTTGAAGATCATGCAAATTGGCATATCCTGTTAGCCAGTTCTGAGCAACCATCCAGGGCAATAATCGCTTAGAACGGGGAGGAAGCTTCGAAAAGTTTCTGATGAGAATTTTATAAACGGCGGTCGAAAAATCAGACAATTCGGCCGAACTGTAATCCTTCCAATGAACGGCCAGAAAATGATCGTAATAAATGTCAGCTATCACAGGCGAAAACTTGCGAAAAACCGGTTGCAAACGCTCCACACTTTTCCTGACCACAATATGCTGATCGGTGTAGGCATCAATGGATCTGTGCAAAAAAACTCCTTTTCGAATGCCCTCATCGTATCGCTGAAGCATCTTACCTTTGATGCTGTCGGCCACAAAATTTCCGATAAGCACCTGATGATCAGAACCTGATAGAAATGCGTGAGCAAGAAAATTCACTTTATCTCCTTTATTTTCAACAAAAATAGTCATAATGCCTTTGACTGCAGATTGAGAATAGCTTTTATTTAGAAAGGTTCTGATTTACTGCAAACGACTGCTGATTTCACTGGTTTTGTTATTTTTGTAACACCGTAATGAATTATTAAAATAAGCTATAAATCACATACTTAACACCATGCGAAAACTATTATTACTTGGCGACGAAGCGATAGCCCAGGCTGCTATTGACGGGGGCATTTCAGGAGTATATGCCTATCCCGGCACTCCGTCAACCGAGATTATGGAATATGTTCAGGCTTCCAAAACAGCAAAAGAAAACAACATCAGAGCACTGTGGTCAGCCAACGAAAAAACTGCCATGGAATCGGCACTTGGAATGTCGTATGCCGGCAAAAGAGCAATGGTTTGCATGAAACATGTTGGTCTTAATGTGGCAGCGGATGCCTTTGTTAATGCTGCAATAACAGGTGCTAACGGTAGCTTGGTAATTATTGCTGCCGACGACCCATCGATGCATTCAAGTCAGAATGAGCAAGATTCTCGTTTTTATGGGAAGTTTGCTTTGATTCCGATACTCGAACCATCCAATCAGCAAGAAGCTTATGACATGACACGCTATGCCTTTGAGCTTTCGGAACGTATGCGAATTCCTGTATTACTCAGGATTACAACACGCCTGGCACATTCGCGTACCGGTGTTGAATGTAGCAATCCTGAAAAACAAAATGACCTGAAACTACCGGATAATCTGCGACAGTTTGTTCTGCTTCCGGCTATTGCCCGAAAACAGTATCGCGAACTATTGGGTAAACAGACCCAAATGGAAGCCGCTTCGGCCGAAAGTGGCTATAACCGGATGATCGAAAGCTCTGATAAAAATCTGGGTATTATTGCCTGTGGCTTGTCATACAACTATCTACTTGAAAACTATTCCGGTGGAAAAATTGAACATCCAGTCCTTAAGATAGGCCAATATCCGCTTCCACTCGACTTGGTTAGCGAACTGTATGAAAGCTGCGAAGAAATCCTTGTTTTAGAGGATGGTTACCCCATCATTGAAGAACTACTTCGTGGCATGTTAAATAAGGGAAAAACCATCAAAGGAAGGCTCGACGGAACCTTACCCCGTGATGGAGAACTCAATCCGGTGATTGTAGGGTATGCCTTGGGTAAAAAACATTTGCAGGGTTCAGCCGTTCCTGATCTGGTAAAAAACCGTCCTCCAAAACTTTGTGATGGATGTGCTCACAACGACGCTTTCCTGGCATTAAATGAAGCACTTATACCTTATGGCCGTGGACGTGTTTTTAGCGATATTGGCTGTTATACGCTCAGTGCTCTGGAACCTCTGGAAGCCATTAACAGCTGTGTGGATATGGGAGCCAGCATTACGATGGCCATTGGTGCCGCTGATGCCGGGCTTGTTCCTGCTGTGGCAGCCATAGGGGATTCTACCTTTACTCATTCGGGTATGACTGGTTTGCTGGACGCGGTGAACAATAACAGTCCGATAACGGTAATCATTCTCGATAATTCCACTACCGGAATGACAGGTGGACAAACCTCTTCGGCTTTTGGTAAGATCGACAACATAGTACGCGGACTTGGTGTAGCTGAGGAGCATATAAAAGTGCTGAAACCTCTGCGTAAATATCATGATGAAAATGTTGCTGTAATCAAAGAAGAACTTGAATACCAAGGTGTATCGGTGATTATACCTCGTCGTGAGTGTATCCAAACGCTAAATCGTCGTATGCGCCAAAAAGCCAAGGCCAAAACCATGAATATTTAATTAAAAAACGCAAAGAAATGAAAAAAGACATCATACTTGCCGGAGTTGGAGGACAGGGAATCTTAAGTATTGCTGCCTGTATTGGTTTAGCCGCAATGGAAGAATCCTTATACCTCAAACAAGCCGAAGTGCATGGAATGAGCCAGCGTGGTGGTGCTGTGCAATCCAACCTGCGGCTATCGTCCGATCCCATTGCATCTGACCTGATTCCTACCGGTAAAGCAGACCTTATCATAGCTGTTGAACCTATGGAATCGTTGCGATACCTCCCCATGCTTGATCCTGATGGCTGGATTATTACGAGTATCAATCCGTTTATCAATATCCCTGATTATCCCGAAATGGAAGATCTGATGAAGGAAATCTGGAAATTGCCACGCTATATCACCCTGGATGCCAATTCAATGGCCAAAGATTGTGGCAGTATCAAGGCCGCCAATATGGTAGTATTGGGTGCTGCTACTCCTTTCCTCGGACTAGAACAAAGCAGTATAGAAAGTGCTGTGAAAAATCTTTTTAAAAACAAAGGAGATGAAATAGTAGAACTAAACCTGAAAGCCGTTCTGGCAGGCCGTGAACACGCGCTGAAACAGATGTAAAATATGGCCGTTGAAGACGAATAGCCACTAAACTGCTTTGGAAATTCTGATGCAGTTTTACTTTCTTATCCAATTCTGTTGTTTTAGATATATAAACTGGAAATTTACAACTGCAAATTGTATTTTTGCAGCAAGAAAAATAACTCACAGTATCCAGGTTTGCATACTATGCCATTTACATCACTAAAATTGCTATCGTTTCAATATAAATATCTCAGTTTCATTTGGTTGGTTCTAATTATCCTTCCTGCTTGCAACTCTTATGAAGAAAAAACACCAGCTAACCAATCCCAAATTGTTGAAGCTGAAGCAGAAATATCACAAACTTTTTTATTTGATATCGCTGTTGACACACTGATTGTTGAACAGGGACAAGTGAAACGCAATCAGTTTTTGGCAGATATTTTACTTTCAAAGGGAGTTAATTATAACCTTATCGACCACATAGCCCGCTACCATAAGGCTGTATTCGATGTCAGGAGGATCAGGGCAGGAAATCAGTACACTTTCATTTCGGCCAACGACTCTGTTCAAACGCCATTGTATTTCGTTTATGAAATTGATTATACTGATTATGTGGTATTTAGCCTGACTGACAGCCTCACTGCCCGCAGAGGATTTAAGCCGATCCACAGGGAAACAGAAACGGCTTTTGGCACGATTTCGTCCTCCTTATGGAATGCCATGGTCGATGGGCAATACGACCCAAACCTTGCCAATAAACTTTCGGAAGTATATGCCTGGACCATTGATTTTTTTGGAATCCAAAAAGGAGATGAGTTCGAACTGATGTACGAAAGGTTGTATGTGGATGACAAGCCTATTGGAATTGGGAAAGTACTGGCCTCCAGGTTTCGCCATTATGGTAAGGATCAATTTGCATTTTATTTTGAACAAGACAGTGTTGGCGACTATTTTGACGAAAACGGTCAGAGTCTGATGCGAACTTTCCTGAAAGCACCTTTGAAATACAGCAGGATCAGCTCCGGCTTTTCAAATGCCAGGTTTCATCCTGTACTCAAAATCTATCGTCCGCATCATGGGGTTGATTATGCAGCTCCTTCGGGCTCACCTGTTTATGCCATTGGCGATGGTGTAATTACACGAAAAGGATACCAAAAGGGTGGCGGCGGCAATTATTTGTATATCAAGCACAACGGCACTTACACAACAGCCTATATGCACCTCAAGGGATTTGCCAAAGGCATTGCCCAGGGTGTAAGAGTAAGTCAGGGACAGCTGATTGGTTACGTTGGCAGTACTGGACTTTCAACAGGGCCACATCTCGATTTCAGGTTTTTTAGAAATGGAAATGCCGTAAATCCGCTTACGGTTGAGTCGCCTCCGGCCAAACCTGTTGATTCAGCTAATTTGCTAAGGTATAGCGATCATGTTTTGAACTGGCAATCGAAGCTAAATATCTTAAAAGTAACGGCCGATGAGATCAGAAAAAGCAATACGACTATAGAATCAGAAAGTCCTAAAAGTTAAAAAGTCACCCCACAAGGAGATGACTTAATTTGAGCTTAAATCTTTCGTTCTTATCTCCTTCTTTTTTCGGTATAAATGCCAATATGCAATCTAAGGCTGTTTAGATTTACATCATATTGCTGAGTCTCCTCATCAGGGCCACCTGGATAGACAGCCGGATCTTCGGAAACATCAAATTCGTATCCCCCATTGGCCATCGTATATTGAACGCCAAGCACAAAACGCCCGAGAGCAACATTCAAGCCCAAACCCGTTTGAAAGGCTATAACAGGTTTTGTAGGTTTATAAAATGTATCATCCTGATTGATATTTCCTACAAAACCACCATAACTGGCCAGCACCCCAATATTCGCATACAGATCGACCTTCGCAAAATCGATAAATTCAAGTCGCAAATCAGGCCCCAGCTTTAAATCTGCAAAGAAAAAGGGCACTTTCACACCTTCAAAGTTCTCGGGTTCATTAAAGTCGTGTATTGATGCACCAAAGCCAAAACTTGAATAAAGTCCAAGATTTCCGGCACCATTAAACATGAAGTTTTCATCAAAAAAACGGATAGCTCCACTTTCGAACATCAACCCCCATTTAGGTGCAGCACCATTTTTAAATGGTCCATAAGGATAGCTTTGTTTAGGAGTCATACTGGGCATAAAATAAGCCAAATGTACAAAGCTGGTTTTAAAAGCCCCTCCCTTGCTCCTTACTTTCTCTTCAGGGTCATTCGTTTGATTCGTTGTCTCTACCGGTTTCTCTCCCGTATAAATTTGCGCAACAGACAGTAAGGGAAGAAATACCAAAACGAAAATTGCTGTGATTATTGTTCTCATTATCGTACAATATTATTTATAAGCGACTTTGGATTTCCGAATTCAGGTTGGCATACTTCCGTAAAACACGATCCCATTCGCGGAAGAGTTCATCAGCTTTTACACTGGTAAGCGGTTGACGCGAAATTTCGCTTACTAATTTGATTTTAAACGACAAAGGATCCTCTGAGCCCAGTTTTACAATAATTCTTGTACGGACAGTATTCTGCGTATAGGATTGTACTTCCCAGGATGTTCTGATGTATCCGGTTTCCTTGTCAGTTATTTCAATGGCGTCAATATAACTCACAACGATTTGATTAATAAGCTTCCAGGCATCATCGTAAGGTTTATTGGTACGAATTTCCATATCAATATTGGCAATATCGAGCTGGATAGAGGCATCATAGGAATCGTCCCGACGCATCTCGATATAATAAGTCTTCGGGAGTTTGGCAGCATTCTTTTTATTACAAAAAGTGATCATTTCGTCCAGGAAGCCAACTTTCTCAGTCTTCACTGTAACGCAACTGTTATCCAAAACAACGATATCAACACGTCCGGTACCCATCCTAACCCCGTCAACATAGATGGTTGCATCACTTTCTGAGGCACTCACCTGTACTTTACTTTTACCTGCAAAGGCATCCGAAGCAGACAGCAAAAAAATAAAGACCAAAAGCAATAAACTAAAATCCCTGATTTTCATGTAATTCAATTTTGATGGTTATTTAGATTAATTCTAAGTTGCAAAAATAGAAAAGTAGATTCAATAATCACGGATTTTATTTGAGCGATGAAATCTCTCGGGCTATCAGGAATTCACTAAAAACAAAAAGGAGCCCGTTGAGGCTCCTTCTTGGTTGAGTTATCGATTGAAAAATCTTATGGTTTATCCCACCAAACGCGAATATCAAGACCATCACCACCCATTGCGGCAACTGCCTCCTGCACGCGTTCGCTATTAATATTATATTCCTCAACAGGGAATGGAATTTTCCTTGGGATTGCCTGTCCGCCACCTTCCAGAGGGTCAAAAACAATAGTACCATTGGCAATTTCTCCAGGTTTCAAAATCATCTCTGGATGACCTGAGCGACGGAATTCGAACCATCCTTGTTCACCCTGGATGTATAAAGCAAGATACTTCTGAATTAATACTGTTGCTTCAGATGCAGCAGGCATTGCGGCTACAAATGCATCGATATCTGCTCCGTCAACTCCCCAATCTTCCATACTTGCTCTCACACCTTTTTCATACCAGGTTTGATCCCAGTTATTATACTCTGAAAGTATAAAACAAACTTCAGCATAATCCATATAGGTATAGGCAAAAGTAGCTGATTGAACAACTGATGGATTATCTCTGTAATTGGGACAGTTAGATGAGAATGCTTGTGTTTCAGGGTCAGGCATTCCATAAGGCATTCCTATTACATCCGCATATCCTGGTGCAAAAATTGGAAGTCTTGGATCCGACATGCCTGCAAAAGGATTGATTTTACCGTTAAGGTCATCATTTTCTCCTTTCAACAAAGTAACAAAAGCTTTTGACAAGGTAAAGTCATTACGATTTTCTGTAAACCAGGCATCATATAAAGGACCATTGTCACCAGCACCTATGTAAGCAAATTTAGCATTATCACCATTGGATTCAAAAAAGCCAGCATCACCGAAAGTGGTAATAACATCAGTAAGTGCAGCACCGTTATCTCTTTTTTCCATACGTTGCGCGAGACGAAGTGCAAGACTTGCACCAAATTTTTTCCACTTCATCATATCTCCATCATAGATGATATCACCAAAGCGAATTCCGGCACTGTTCAAATCAATCATTGCTGTAGCTTCCTTTAACCTGCGAATCAGATCAGGATAAATTTCTGATTGAGCATCATACTTTGGTGTTCTGTTCTCATTTGTCTGAAAAGCTTCTGAATATGGAATATCGCCAAAGGCATCAGTGAGAACCGAAAAGATATATACCTGAAGAATTGTAGCTGCCGCTATCTGGTTTTCATTTGAACCTGAGGCCAGTGCATCGGTCTTAGTATCTTCATCTGTATTAAGATCAATGATATTCTGGAGGTTCATAGCTGAAGTGTACATAGCACGCCAGAATGCATCAGTTACTGAGGTACGAAATGCATAACGATCCTCATCAGTATAGTTAATCTGTGACCAATACTGTGGTAGTAAGAAAAACATACGGCCACCGGCCCATTCATCGCGAAGGTTATCCATTACATTTTTTTGAACGTATGTAAAGATATAACCAGTTGCAACTTCTTCCGGATTATTTGGGTCTTTGTTTATTTCCTCAAAATTCTTGGTACAACCCAACATCAGGGTTATTAATACCAGAACCGATATAGTTTTAAAATTAATTTTTTTCATAATTATGATGTGTTAATGGTTAGAAGTTGAAAGTTAAGTTAACACCGAATGAGCGCAGCCCGGGTAATTGACCACCTTCGATACCCTGAATATTGCCTGAACTAGTAGCAAACTCTGGATCAATATGATCAATATCTCTACCCCAGATTGCTAAGTTGCGACCATATACTGCAACATTAAGTCCGCTAATGATATTAGAGTTCTTAAAGTTGAAGGTATATCCAATTTTAACTTCCCTAAGTTTAAAGTAATCAGCATCGAAAACATTTTGGCCACCTCTGGCTCTGGAATAGTGATCAGCTGCCCAAGTCTCAGCATTAATATAAGTTGTGTTAGTGATCGGAACATCTGATGGATTTCCATTTGCATCAGTCAGGTTAACAACCAGATTACCTTCGTTATCATAGCTAGTGTATCCATAAACGCCTTCAACCAATACACCACCACCGTCAGCAACATCGTCTCTTACATTCATACCATTATCATTAGTCGCAGCAGTTTCTTCAAGGATACCACTATACATACCCCACATATGTGTTAGTGAGAATAATGAACCACCTTTTTGCCAATCAATAAGCACAGACATATCAAAGTTTTTATATCTGAACTGATTCAGGAATCCCATATTAAAATCGGGTAATACTGAACCAAGGCTTTCGATTGGGCCATTAAGATAGCGGCCATTTGTTCCAACAACTCTGTTACCATTATCGTCAAATACAAAATTATTAGCACGAATGGATCCAAAAGGTTTACCAGCTTCTGCATGAACTTCAGCTCCAAAAATAGTTCCAAGTCTGTAAGTATCAACACCTTCGGCTAACTCAACCACCATATTTTCGTTTTTGGAATAATTAACTGTAATATCCCAGTTAAACCCACCTTTTTTGTTCGCTTTTATAGGGTTACCATACAGTTGAATTTCAATACCTTTATTTGTCATTTTACCGGCATTGATCAACTGAGTTGTATAACCAGTTGCAGCAGAAGTGGCAACAGGAATAATCTGATTAGTAGTCTCCATATCATAATAGGTGAAATCCAACCCAATACGATTATCCAACCAACGCAAATCAAGACCAACTTCAAATGAAGAAGTTTTTTCAGGAACCAAATCAGGATTATTTAATTGCAGTGATAATCTATAATTTGGGTTATTTCCAAAGTTATCTTCTGGAATATAATTGTATGCCAACCTATATGGGTCTGTATCATTACCAACCTGTGCCCAGCTTATTCTTGCTTTACCGAATGGAAGTATTGTATTCTCCTTCAGCGCAGGAAGCTCTGTAAACACCCAGCTAAGAGATGCTGATGGATAGAAATATGAATTATTTCCATCAGGTAATGTTGATGACCAGTCGTTACGGCCTGTCACATTAAGCGTAAGCATTCTGATATAATCCAGCGTAACGCTACCAAAAATACTGTTGATTTTTTTCTCTTCCTGACGATTAGTAACCGTTGAAGGGTCAGTGGAGTTACTCAGATTATATAAATCGTTTACAACTAGCCCACCATTGGTGGTACCGTACATATTCTCATAATTTCGCTTCATCTGGTTAACCCCAAGATTACCACTAATCGTAAACTTGTCATCTAACTCTTTATCAACCATCAACATACCTTCCATGTTCAATTCGCTGTTGTTGCGGAAGGTTTGGTTATAGGATGACAGGAATGCAGAATTTATTGCTATTCTTTCATAAGTTCTGAAATCATACTGGTCAAGATTAAATCTACCTTGAACACTTAACCAATCAGTGATGTGATAGCTTAATCCAATATTACCAAAATAGTGATTACGTTGGTCATTCTGATAATCTTTGTAACGTGACCAATAAGGGTTATTGGAATACACTGGCGTGCCATCATTCCATGAGCTTCTGTTCCAGGTTCTTTGAGTACCATCAGGATTTATGTACGATTTTTGATCTTCCATATCCAACTGACGTTGTCCCCATTGATTGAAACGAACCATTGGGTTATTGTCACCATAACCTGTTTCAGGACGACCTGTAAATTTTGTTCTTACAAAGTTAATGCTTGTAAAAGCCTTTAACTTGGATGACAAGTTTGCATCAGCATTTAAACTTACAGAGTGACGATCCATATTACTGTTTGGCATATAACCATCACCAGACTGATTAGTGTATGAAAGCCTGAAAGTAGCTTTATCAGAACCACCAGTTAAAGCAACACTATTTGAAAAGAGTAAACCTGTTTCAAAAAAGTCCTTTACATCATTCTCAGGAGCTTTCCAAGGTTTGGGTTTCAGATAATTTTCAGTATCCCATTCATCAAAAGCATTCCATGGTAAAACGCCACCATAAGCACTCAGGTCTGTTGAATAAGCAGGTCCCCAGCTTTCGTCCATACCATAATCTACAAGCAGATAGTCGGTGCCGTTGATATTCTGAACCTGAAACCCGTTATAAGTTCCTGCTCCGTCATAAGTCAGACCTCCACCATATAAATTCTGATATTTTGGAAGATAGGAAACTTTATCCATTGAAATACCAGTTGAAAAAGTGACACCGATACCTTTGTCAGCTTTCACTGTTCCTTTTTTAGTAGTGACCAGGATAACACCGTTTGCTGCACGCGAACCATAAAGTGCAGATGCTGCAGGTCCCTTAAGTACAGAAACTGATTCTATATCATCAGGGTTGATATCCTGAGCCATGTTACCATAGTCATAACCACCACCACCGCGTGCAGTGTTTGTAGAGTTAAAATCAGAATTATCAATAATAATTCCGTCAACAACATATAATGGAGAGTTGTTACCTGTTATTGAATTCGCTCCACGAATCAAAACCCTGGATGAACCTCCCATTGCACCGGCAGAATTTGAAATTTGAACACCTGATACCCTTCCTGATAATGATGTGATAAAGTTTGTATTATCAGTTTGTGACAACTGATCACCTTTCACATCCTGAACAGAATAGCCAAGTGTACGCTTCTCTCTTGGGATACCAAGGGCTGTAACAACTACTTCGCTAATTTGAAGTACATCAGCCTGCATTACAACGTTAACTGAATTTTGATTTACTACATTGATTTCCTGGGTATTCATCCCTACATAACGGAAAATCAAAACATGATGTTCAGGCTGCAAATCAATAGAATAATTACCGTCAATATCGGTTGTGGTACCAATAGTAGTACCCTTAACCATCACGGTAACTCCGGGAATTCCCATCCCATCCTGCGCACTGGTAACCTTACCAGTAATTGTTCTCGTCTGCGCAAATGCAAAATTTACACCTGCGATCAGCAAGAACACTAGCATAATCGTAATTTTTCTCATAATGGTGATTTTTGGTTAGTGAATTGATTAACTAATAAAATTTTCTGTTCATAAATGTTTTACGAAAACGTTTGCATTTAAGCGTGCAAGTTACAAACATCTGTGTATTTAACAAAAAATTAATTGAAAAATATTTTAACTTTTATGAAAGAAATGCTTTATTTTACAGGTTTACAAGTTTTTACATGTTTAACAATTTTTAGGTTTAAAGCAATATCCGTACGCAATTATTCATAATTTCCGGCATTTTCGATACTTTCCACACTGGATTGGCGTGTAGGTATGATTAAAATCAAACTGATCAGTATAGCTTCGAGCAATAGTTTTTGCCAGCCTTCAAAGCCTCCTATTATGATTTGAATACCTATCAGAATCATCCCAAAAAACAAAATTATCAATTTCTTTCCCCTTCTAAAATAGTTGAAGAACCCCACGATAATCATTGCATTAAGCAGAAACAACACAAGCATGACCAACCAGATCGGAAAAATATTAAACGTGATCGGATTAGTTCCAAGTCCCGCCCATTCAATAATATATTTGTTGAAAATCAAAGCTGTTAAAGCAAGAACAGCAATAAAAATATAATATGTCATTGCAAAAGTGCCAACTAACAATTGCAGCAACCGTGTGTGTGGTTTCGATTCAGATTTCTGAGCTGTCATTATGATTCGTTTGAGCTGATTAATAACTATCTACAGAATTATTCTTTCGCCAATTGTTTAATAAATCAATCCATTCGATCCCTGAAGCGAAGATACAACAATATAAAAAGCGTGGCAAGTACCAGATCGAACATTGGAAATACATCCTCAGGTTTGTAGATGTATATGGTAGAGACAATTAGAATAAGCAGCTGCGAAATGGCGTACAAATGAAATCCGGCCTGTCGCAAGTTCCACATCAAACGAACACCATTAAATGAAATGACTTGCAAAAAGGCAGAAATCAAAAAATAGGAGCGGTTGATCCTTCCAAAAATACCCAAATCAAAACCCAACCCTTCAAAGCTTTCCTGTTCAATCATTTCCAGTACAATAGCATGATTAAAATAAACAAAGAAATTACTCACCGCTGCAAGGCCTGAACCAATAAAACTCAAAACACACAAGAAAGTCAATAAACCCGGTCTTATTCTGTGATTTTCATTTTGAACCATAAATTCCTGTATTTCAATTCAATTTGCCAATAAGTCTTTCCACTTCTTCCAGAATTTCGCCCGATTCGACCAATGCCTTCATCGCATTGTGATCGTCAAACAGCGGGCGATCCACATCCAAAAATGCTACATGGCGACGCACAAGCTCGTGTGCTTTCCTTGTTCCTTCACCAAAGTTATAATCCCTAAAATCCAATGCCTGGGCAGCAGCCATCAGCTCAATGCCTAAAATTCCGTAGGCATTATCCATGATTTGAAAGTTTTTGAGTGCAGTGTTCATTCCCATCGAAACAAAATCTTCCTGATCAGCAGCCGCTGGAATGGATTGTATGCTTGCCGGAGCAGACAAAATACGCTGCTCAACAATCTGCATATCAGCAGTATATTGCGACAACATCAATCCGGAGAACATTCCGGCACCTTTAGTCAGAAAAGCCGGAAGACCAACGCTCAAAGCAGGATTATTCAAACGATTCATACGTCGTTCAGACAGCACACACACCATCGTGATAGCTGCTCCGGCCATATCCATCGGTAACGAAACTGGTGATCCCTGGAAATTTGCTCCGGAAAGCTGTAGGTCTTCGTCCGGGAAAAAGATGGGATTGTCACCCACACCGTTGAGCTCAATCTCAACCTGCGATCGAGCCCAGGCCATTGCATCATGAGCAGCTCCAATCACCTGTGGTGTTGAACGCATACTATAAGCATCCTGCACCTTGCATTTTATCCTGCCTTCAGCCAGATCGCCACCTTTTACTATTTTATTAATCGCCATAGCCGAACGAACAGCACCGGCAAACCCTCTCACTTCGTGTATCTTGCGGTTGTATGGTTTCATGTTAGCTTTTAAAGCTTCGAGCGACATGGCTGCTGCAATCTCCGCCTGACGCAAAAAGCGATCAGCATCATGCAGAAACAATGCACTCATCGCGGTGAGCACATTCGATCCGTTGATAGTGGCCAGCCCGTCGCGTGCCTGCAAGCCGGGTATTTCAATACCTGCACGTTTCAATGCTTCTCTTCCCGAAAGCAATTCGCCTTTGTAAAAAGCTTTACCCTCTCCCATCATCAATAAAGCAATTTGCGACATGGGAGCCAAATCTCCTGAAGCCCCTACGCTACCTTTGCGGCACACAAATGGCGTAACCCCTTTATTCAGCATCTCGACCAATGTATGGGTAATTTCTGGTCTGCATCCCGAATGACCATGCGCATGAACATTGATTCGCCCGAGCATGGCTCCTCTAACCCAATCTTCGGGCATGGGCTCACCAATTCCGGCAGCATGGTTATAAATCAGGTATTTCTGGAATTCCTTTACCTGATCATCATTCAGCACCATCTCCGAGAACTCGCCGATGCCTGTATTTACGCCATACATAATTTCCTTTGCCTGTATTTTGCGTTCAAGCATGGCTCTGCATTTTTCAATTCGCCCAATGGCGGCTGTATCCAGTTCAACTTTACGATGATGACGGGCAACTTCAACAACATGCTCTATTGTCAATCCACTTCCGGTGATGATAAGACTTGTTTTCATTTTAAAATCGGTTTAGGTTTAAGCTAAGTTTTCAAAAAGCTAAATTAGAGAATAAGCAGATGCAAACAAAGATTAGTATTTTTGCCCAATCAAATCAAATCCCATTTTAATGCAAAACGAAAGCCTTAACTCAATTCAAAATCAAATCGATACCACCCCTGCCCTGCTTTTGTATTTCTTTAGCGACCGATGCGCACCCTGCCTCAGTTTGCGACCCAAAGTTGAAAAATTGCTGTCCGAAAACTTTCCGGCCATGAAACTCCTTTACATAGATTCAGAAAAGCAAGCAGAAATTGCCGGGCACTTTGGTGTCTTCTCAAACCCAACCCTGTTACTCTATTTTGATGGACACGAACATCAAAGATTGAGCAAATATGTAGCTATCCCGCAATTGGATGCTGCCATCAGCAGACCTTACGAATTATTGATCGACTAAGCTCAAATGCCTTTCATCAAGGCATCCGGAATGTTGAGCGGTACTGTTTTCAAGAATTCGACCGATTTGGCAATTTCGGTGTACATCACCTTGTCATTATCCACAAAATCAACCTTTTCGCGATAAGCCTTAACAAATTCTTCAATGAATTCTGACGACCTGACCGGCCTGCGAAATTCAAGCGCCTGCGCAGCATTGAAAAGTTCAATGGCTAAAATTCGCTCAAGATTCAAAACCACACGCAGGGCTTTGGTAGCAGCATTTGCACCCATGCTCACATGATCTTCCTGACCTTGCGAAGATTCAATGGAATCAACCGATGCCGGTGTGCTTAGCTGTTTGTTTTGGCTTACCAAACTCGCGGCTGTGTATTGAGGAATCATAAATCCGGAATTTAATCCCGGACTGGCAACCAAAAATGGTGGCAAGCCTCTTTTGCCATGCAGAAGCTGGTAAGTTCTTCGTTCACTGATATTTCCCCATTCACTCAGGGCAATAGCCAGGTTATCAAGTGCAAGTGCAAGCGGCTGTCCGTGAAAATTTCCGGCAGAAATAATCAAATCATCATCCGGAAAAATTGTTGGATTATCTGTTACTGCATTTATCTCATTACTAAACACATAGGCCACATAATTAACAGAATCCTTTGAAGCTCCGTGCACCTGCGGAATGCATCGGAAAGAATAAGGATCCTGAACATGAGCTTTTTTTCTACTAATCAACTCACTTCCTTCCAGCAGCTTACGAAAACGATCTGCCGTTGCAATCTGTCCTTTGTGATGCCGGATCTGATGCACCTGATCGTAAAAAGGTTCCAAACGTCCATCAAAGGCTTCAAGCGAAAGTGCGCCGATAATATCAGCAAGCATCGAAAGCCGGAAGGTTTTAAGCAAGGTGAAAACACCGTAGGCACTCATAAATTGAGTACCATTGAGCAGGGCTAACCCTTCCTTGGATTGCAATTTGATTGGCTCCCAGCCAAAATGTTTCATCACAAGTTCGGATGCTTGCCGCCTGCCTTTAAAATAAACCTCTCCCTTGCCCAGCAATGGTAAGGACATATGTGCCAGTGGAGCCAGATCGCCTGATGCCCCAAGAGAACCCATTTCGTAAACCACCGGAATTACATCGTGGTTGTAAAAATCTATAAGTCGCTCAACGGTAATTTGTTGCACACCCGAATGACCATATGAAAGACTTTGTACCTTGAGCAGTAGCATCAACTTCACAATTTCTGGCGGGACAAGGTCACCTGTACCACAAGCATGTGACATCACCAGATTTTCCTGCAACTGACCCAGCTCTGATTTTGAGATACTGGTGTCGCAGAGCGAACCAAATCCGGTTGTGATGCCATACACAGGTTCGTCCTGACTGGCAATTTTCTGATCGAGGTAAGCACGACAATGCTCAATCTTTGCAACGGCCTCTTCTGAAAGTGCGAGCTTATAATTTCGCTTTGTGAGGTCGAAAATTCTCTGGAAAGTAAGTTTTTCTGAATTGATATAATGAGTTTGCATTTGTATTGCAGATTAAATGTAAAATAAAAACAATATAGGTGATACACGAATAGCTCAAACCCTACCAAACAAGGCTGTTCTGTTAATTCTGATCAGGAAGTCGCGTATCAAATCCGGGGTCATAATCAGGCTTTTAAGCGTACTTCCAATTCTTCAATCAATGATTGGGCGGCTACAGTAATCTGCTCGCCTGATTGCATTTGTTTGATAGTAAATTGCCCGGCATTCATTTCTGATTCACCGGCCATCACCACTATCGGGATGTGTTTTTGATCAGCATAGCGCAATTGCTTTTTGATTTTGGCGGCATCCGGAAAAATTTCGACACTTAAACCCTTCTCTCTGATTTTCTGTAGAAACGGAAGGCAGTAAGTCATTTCTTTTTCACCAAAATTCAAAAAAATGATCTGTGTTGATTGCATGGCCTTTTCGGGAAACAGTTCAAGACTTTGCATCACATCGTAAATGCGATCCGCACCAAAACTGATACCCACACCCGACATATCAGGCATCCCAAAAACACCGGTTAAATTATCATACCTGCCGCCACCACAAATACTACCCATTGGCACATCGGTTGCTTTCACCTCAAAAATAGCTCCTGTATAATAATTCAGTCCGCGAGCTAAAGTCAGGTCAAGTTCAACAGGCATTGAAAGATTCATAATATCAAGATAATCAAATAACTGCCGTAACTCGGCAATCCCTTTTGCACCAATATCGAGATGGCCGATCAGCTTTTCGAGCATATCAAGTTTCTCTGCAGTTGAACCTTCCATGAAAAGCACAGGCTGAAGTAATTCAACAGCTTTGTCGGACAAGCCTTTTTCACGAAGTTCATTATTCACCTGATCAATACCAATCTTATCAAGCTTGTCAATTGCCACGGTTATGTCGATCAAGGCTTCTGGTTTACCAATATAATCTGCCAGTCCGGCCAATACTTTGCGATTGTTGATTTTGGTTACAACGTTGATATTTAATCTTTTAAACACATCATCAATCAGTTGAACCAATTCTGCCTCATTAATCAGGGCATCGCTACCCACCACATCCACATCGCATTGGTAAAACTCGCGATAGCGTCCTTTCTGAGGACGATCGGCGCGCCAGACCGGCTGAATCTGGTATCGTTTGAAAGGAAAGCTGATTTCGTTGCGGTATTGTACCACAAAACGGGCGAACGGAACTGTAAGATCATATCGCAAACCTTTCCCGCTTATTCTTGACCCTAAGGTTTCGAAAGAGCGCTTGTCGGCATCACTAATATCGGAAAGGAAATCTCCGGAATTTAAAATTCTGAATAAAAGCTTGTCGCCCTCATCGCCATATTTGCCGGTTAGCGTAGAGAGATTTTCCATGGCAGGTGTTTCAATCGGCTCAAAACCGTAAAGCTTGAACACGTCTTTTATAGTATTAAAAATAAAATCCCGACGAGCCATTACATCCGGGCCGAAATCTCTTGTCCCTTTGGGTATTGCTGGTTTTTGCGCCATTCCGTTTTCTTTTCTGAAGTGGCAAAGGTACTAAAAAGCCACTTGTTTGATGAAATCAGCTCTCAGGTAAAAAAACGTTCGGCTCAAAAAGAAGAAAAGTTAAAAACCTAAGTTTTTGAGCAGGTATTCGAGGTAATCAGCTGCGTTTGGATCACCCTCGGCAGGTGCCCAGGGCGCAAAATGCTTGTCAATTGTTGGATCATAAGGGCCGTCTTTCAGCTCGTAAGCCACTGATCCTATTTCCATTGAAACGATACAATGATAAGTTCGCGGACTGATCTCACAGCCATAATTTCCTTTGGAAGCATCCAGCAAAATATGATCGCGCACCTGCCCGTTTTCTTCAAATTCGACAACCAGAATTTTACCACGCAAGCAAAAAAACGCTTCTGATTTATCCGGATTTTCGTGCTTATGCGGTTGGATATATGTCCCGGGTTCCATGGCATTCAACATGCGTTGCATCAGGGCTTCCGACTTATCATGAAAGTTCAGATTTGTCCTTTTGCGGGTTGAACTTCTGGCTATTGAAGAAACCTTCTCGATCAAATTCTCGTCAATTTTTATCATTGTTTTTTGCTTCTTTTCCAGATTAAATCATCAACAGCACGCTTCGGTACAATATGTACCTCATTTTCATCTGTATAGTAAGCTACCGATGCGTTTTCAACCGCTTTTATTTCAACGGTTTGTTTTGGTTTTCCAAGAGCCAGTACCATCATTACTTCCAAGTCATCTTCAAGATCAAAATAACGGGATATAGCGTATCGGTTCACCGTTCTAACAATACATCCGCCAAAACCAGCAGCCGTGGCACCAAGTAAAATGGTTTGAGCAGCAATGCCGGCATCAAAGTCGGCCCGTTCGTTTAATTTTTTATCCAACAACATAACCAAATATGCCGTTGGACGATCGTCAGGCGATGGGCCGTCCCAATCCTTTAGATACCACGCCCATTTGAGTTGATCAAAAACAAAATTAAGTTCATTCGGTTTAGTGACAAGCACATATTTCAGGGGTTGGATATTTTTGGAGGAAGCTGTAAAACGCGCCAGAGCAACCAATTCGTGAAGCAGTTTTTCATTCGGCACAGGCTTTTGATAAAACCTTCTGTAACTACGGTTTACTCGTAAAAGTTCGATCAGATCATTTGGAATTTCGGCCATAAAATGATTTTATGCAAAGTTAAGCTTTCTGGATTTATGACTTTAAGTGCTGGCAGTTTATTTAAATCCAGAAAAGTACATAGAAACATATACTAATTATTAAAACTCATTCTAAATTGCCTTCAAAATCAACATTTGCCAATTGCTGGAAAAATGAAAGGTATTAATTTAGCACCTTCATTTAAAAATTAAAACTTATGGATCATAACCAACTTGCTGTTATTCCGTTGTGGGCTTCCATTCCCTTTGCGATTATTTTATTATTTATTGCCATTGGGCCTTTGTTTTTTCATCACTGGTGGGAAAACAACCGCAACAAATTAATAGTTTCGCTTGTATTGGGCATTCCTACATCTATCTGGTTAATTTACAATGGTTTATCACACAATCTCATGCATCAGATGTTGTTTGATTATGTGCCATTTATCATCCTGTTGGGTTCCCTTTTTGTGATTACAGGGGGCATTCAACTGAAAGGGGATATTGAAGCTAAACCAGCAATTAACACTTTATTTTTGGGAATTGGTGCTGTACTGGCCAGTTTTATGGGAACAACCGGAGCTGCCATGCTGCTCATCCGTCCGGTAATCAGAACCAATTCGGAACGCAAATTCAAAGTGCACACCATACTGTTTTTCATTGCCATTGTTGCCAACGCAGGTGGGATGTTGACGCCGCTTGGTGATCCGCCACTTTTCCTGTTGTATCTGCGTGGTGCACCTTTTGAATGGTTCTTTAGTCTCACCAAAGAATGGGCTTTCGTAAACGGCCTTTTATTGCTGGTGTATTATCTGGTGGATTCCTACTATCATAAAAAAGAACCTGTAATCAACATCGCAAAGGATCATGCTGAAATAGAGCCTATTAGCTTGAAAGGCACATTCAATTTTATTTTCCTGCTCGGAGTGGTTTTTTCAGTAGCTTTCCTAAACGAGAATTATATTCACGCCATTCACGACAACCATTATATTGGGTTTATTCGCGAAGCTGCCATGCTGTTTTTTGCTGGTCTTTCGCTCTATTTCACCAAAAAGCAACTCCGAATCGACAACAAATTTACCTGGGGTCCGATTATCGAGGTTGCTTTCCTGTTTTTGGGCATCTTTGCAACAATGGTACCGGCACTGTTATGGCTCAACACAAATGCCGGCTCGCTGGGGATAAACACTACTGCCATGTTTTATTATGCCACGGGCGGATTAAGTGCTTTCCTTGACAATGCGCCTACTGCACTAGCGTTTCATAATTTAGCGATGGGAATGAATGAGGGTGGCGTTGCCATTGCAGCACCGGGATATGTGGCAGGCATACCGGAAGAACTGCTTACTGCTATTTCGATCGGAGCTGTATTCTTTGGGGCGATGACCTATATTGGAAACGGCCCTAACTTCATGGTAAAAGCCATTGCTGAAGAAAATAAAATTCAGATGCCAAGCTTCTTCGGGTATATGTTTAAATTTTCGATTGTAGTGCTACTACCCTTATATATCCTCACACAATTGCTCTTTATTTAGCAATACTGACAATACTGATTAGGGAGAAAAAAGAAAAAGGCTGAAAATAATTGATTTTCAGCCTTTTCTTATGTTATTAATCTGCTTTAAGTTTCTTATACCTGATTCGCGTTGGGCCTTTATCACCCAGGCGTTTTCGTTTGTTTTCTTCGTATTCGGTATAACTTCCTTCAAAGAAATAGACTTGTGAGTCACCTTCAAAGGCCAGCATATGTGTTGCCACACGGTCGAGGAACCAGCGATCGTGCGAAATAATCACTGCACATCCGGCAAAGTTTTCAATTCCTTCTTCCAGGGCACGCAAAGTATTCACATCAATATCGTTGGTGGGTTCATCGAGCAGCAAAACATTGGCTTCCTGTTTAAGTGTTAAGGCAAGATGTAGCCTGTTTCGCTCCCCACCCGAAAGAATTCCGGCCTTTTTATTCTGATCTGTCCCGCTAAAATTAAACCTGGATACATAAGCCCTGGCATTCATTGTTCTGTTGCCCAGTTTAATATCATCGTGACCGCCAGAAATAATTTCGTAAACCGTCTTCTCCGGATCAATTTCGGCATGAGCCTGATCCACATAACCAATCTTCACAGTATCACCGATTTCAAAACTTCCCTTGTCAGCTTGTTCAAGTCCCATCATCAGCCTGAACAAAGTTGTTTTTCCAGCTCCATTCGGACCAATAACACCAACAATACCGGCAGGAGGAAGGCTAAAACTCAGATTTTCATAGAGCACTTTATCACCAAAAGCTTTCGAAACCTGGTTAAATTCAAATACTTTGTTCCCCAATCGTGGCCCATCGGGAATAAAAAGTTCGAGCTTTTCTTCTTTCTGTTTTACATCCTCACTAAGCATTTTTTCGTAGGACGACAATCGGGCTTTCGATTTGGCATGTCGGGCTTTGGGTGCCATTCGCACCCATTCCAGCTCACGTTCAAGGGTTTTGCGTCGTTTGGAAGCAGATTTCTCCTCCTGCTCCATCCGTTTTGTTTTTTGCTCAAGCCAGGAAGAATAATTGCCTTTCCACGGGATACCCTCTCCCCTGTCGAGCTCCAGTATCCAGCCGGCAACATGATCCAGAAAATAACGATCGTGGGTAACCGCAATCACAGTTCCTTTATATTGTTGCAAATGCTTTTCGAGCCACTCAACAGACTCTGCATCCAGGTGGTTAGTAGGCTCATCCAGGAGTAAAATATCGGGTTCGCTTAATAACAAACGGCACAATGCAACCCTGCGACGCTCGCCTCCCGAAAGGTTTTTTACAGGCACATCGCCTTCAGGACAACGCAAAGCGTCCATGGCGCGTTCCAGCTTACTATCCAGCTCCCAGGCGTCCTTATGTTCAATCAACTCAGTCAACCGCCCCTGTTCATCGATCAGTTTCGACATTTCCTCATCCGAGAGTGGCTCCATAAACCTGTTGTTTACAGCATCATAAGCCTTAAGCAGATCAACTACCTCCTGCACACCTTCCTGCACAACCTCACGTACGGTTTTTGAATTATCCAAGTCCGGTTCCTGATCGAGCATACCTACTGAATAACCAGGCGAAAAAACCACTTCACCATCAAAAGATTTTTCTTTGCCCGCAATAATCTTTAGTAAAGTTGATTTTCCGGAGCCGTTGAGACCGATGATCCCAATCTTGGCTCCATAAAAAAATGAGAGGTAAATGTTCTTAAGAATCTGACGGGAAGGTGGTATGACCTTGCTTACACCTACCATCGAAAATATTATCTTTCTGTCGTCTGACATATAATTGATTATTAGTTTAATGACAACTACTAAACTGCAAAACTACAAATCTTTTATCCTGCTTTTGTTGCTGCCAAATAAATAAGATTAATTGGTTTATTCTGAAATGTTGAGACATGAAAACAGAATGAAAATGCCGGAATTAATCCTGTTTCAGAATTTTTTTCATAGCATTTTCGAGTTTTTCATTGGCCTTTTCCCAGCTGAAATTACGGTGAACAAATGTATGTCCGGCAGTTGCAATTTGATTGGCAAAATCCGAATCATTCAAGAGCTTAATAAGCAATCCGGCAATTTGATCCGCGGTATCTCCTACCAGAATTTCAACTCCTTCCTTTGCTTTTAAAGGCTTACAGGCCAACGAAGTAGTAACGCAGGGCACAGCCATCGACATGGCTTCCAGAAGTTTATTCTGCAAACCAGTACCAATACGCATGGGTGCCACAAATACACTGGCATGAGCGTAGGCCTGCCGGATATCATCCATCCAACCTGAAACAATAACACGGTCAGAAGCTAACTGCCTGATACTGACATCAGGAGTGGCACCGGCCAATAACAGACGGGCATTGGGAATCTTTTTCCAAACCAATGGCATGATTTCGTGAACCAGAAAAGCAGCTGCATTAACATTAGGTGGATAAGCCATATTTCCCGTGAAGACAATTTCGTATTTCTTTTCCTCTAAAATGGGGCTAAAATATTCATGATCAACACCATTAGGGATAATCAGGATTTCATCCCGTTTGGGATGCGGTATTAAAACCTGATCCGCTTCGCTGATGATTGTTTTCAAATCAAAATCATCAAAAAGATCCGCTTCATATCGCTGAAGTCTGCGATACTCCATCATTAAAAAGGGTTTCATCAACCAGGAAGACACCTCAAGTCTTCGCTTCATACCCATACTAAAAACATCCTGATAATCAATCACTTTTGGAAGATCGGTCTTCCTTACATATTTAGCAACGCGTAACAACTGACCGTAGAGTATATCCGGCTTGTGTTCATCAATGAGATCTCCTATCTTCTTGGCTGCCCTGGTATTATAAAAATAACCAGTTTGCAAAGGATCGCCGTTCAACCAGGCAACCACCAGATTGAGCAAGATGCCAATTCCAGGCAAATCGATAAAACTGATGGACTTGCAATAAGTCTGAAGTGCAGCAAAAGCAGCTTTTTTATTGGCCTTGCGATCAGAATTCAAAGTACACAAAATGATCTCATTGTTTTTGGAGAGCTGTTTCAATTGATTAAAGGCTCTCAGCTTATCGCCTTTCTCAAGAGGCCATGGAATACGTGATAGCAGCACAAAAATCTTCATCAGGCTGATACGGGTTTTGATTCGGACACAAAGATACGGGATTTTTGGTGTTTATAAAATCCATACTCAGGTCAGCAAAAGCCCGCGAAGCTTGTTTCAGCACCTTGAATTATTATGATTTACGCGGCCTCAATCTTCGCAGTTATTCTGTATCAGGTTATTATAAAACTTCAACAGCCGGACATTTATTTTTTCGCTGTTGTGCTGTTCCTCAACAAGTTTACGTGCTGCAACACCACAATTAAAAGCTTTTTCGGGATGCTGAAAAAGCTGAACCATCAGAGCAACCATTTTTGCTGCATCATCCGCAATAAAAATATTGAACTGATCGGTATAATTGATCCCCTCGGCACCCACCTGGGTTGTAACAACCGTTTTGCCAAGAGCCATTGCTTCGATAATTTTTATTCTGATACCACTTCCTGACAAAAGTGGAACTACTGCAATATGATTTTTTTGCACAAATGCAGTTGCATTATCTACCTCGCCCAGCACTTCCAGTCCAGGAGCTTTATAGTGCAACAACCAATCTGGCATAAATCGTCCGGCAAGCACAAAATGTGCATCGGGAACTTTGCTTATCACCCTGGGCCATACGTTTTCGAGCATCCATTTGATGCCTTCCTGATTGGGTATCCAGTTCATCGATCCAAGATGAAAAAAAACTGGTGGTGTTGTAACTTCAAAAACAGGCTCGTAATTAGCTGTATTGATTCCATAAGGAATATCCACAACAATTTTATGCGTGAAACCTCTGAAAAATGCTGCATCCTTGCGTGTGATAGCTGCTACCCCATCCACTTGATTCAGGCTTTCCAGCTCAAACTGCCTGAGCGTATCACTTAAATGATTCAGATAAAAACGCTTTGGAAAAAAAACCGATTGCCGCGCTAAACGCTTCCAAATCAGATGTTCTATATTATGAGCCCGTAGTACAATCACAGCCTTTGAATACTTGCGTATTGCAGGAATGTAAGGTGCCATAAATACCGTTTCAAGCTGAACAACATCATATTCTTCTGTTTCAAGAATTTTAATCAATTCTTTCTCGAAACTTGCAGAAATAAATCGTTCAACATGATAGGAACGATTTCTGACTAAGGCATTGAGTGCTCCAAATGGCTTGATTCTAAGATCAACATCTACAAGTGTTAAGCCGGTTTTTTGCTTTAATTCATCCTGTATCGCTTCTGAATCTACCTTATACTTCTCCGAATTAATCGCCAGTACTTTCACCCGATGACCTGTTTTGAGCAAACCATCAATGATGCTTTTCATGGCTATCGGGCCACCTTCACTCGCTGGAAAAGGAGATTTGTTGCATACAAAAAGTACTTTCATCATCGAAGAATTTTAATTTCTATGAGGCAGCAATTTTTTCATCAATTTTCTCCAGCTGTCAACATCCAGCAATGCCGCGTCTGTTGTGGCTTTGAAGGTCAAAAACAATCCAACGGGAAAAAGTATTAACGACGACAGCCAAACACCTGTTACCACATTCAAATCGCCTACTTTAGCTGCTTTTTCGCCGGTGATGCTGGTTATGTGATAAACCACGAAAAACAAAACAGCAATAACAACAGGCAATCCCAACCCTCCCTTCCGGATGATGGCTCCCATGGGTGCACCAATAAAGAAAAGTATCAAACAAGCAATGCTAAGTGTAAATTTCTTGTGCCAGGCAATCTGGTGTTTACGGATGTTTTCCTGCTGAAAACTGAAGTCATTTTTATTGAAAATCACATTATCCCAGGCCGAACGTGCTGCTGTTATTGCCATATCGAGTATGCTGCTTTTCTCAGTCCTGTCGAAATTTTGGATTAATGGCCATTGCAATTTTAACATTGTGGTATCCTGAATCTCTTCCTTCTCAATGCTATTTGTATCTATTTTATTATCAGATACTTTAGCAATTAACATCGATTTTAAACTGGTATCCAGGGTGGCAAAATGTTGGAAACGTCTTTCGAAACTTAATTTAAACCGATCTTTTCTTTCGTTCAATCTTTGGTCCAGCGAATCAACAGACTTATTCAGTTGTTTGATATTCAGCATGGTATAATGACTTTTGAAAAGATCCTCTTTGGTTCGGTTCATACTAAACTCAGAAAGATCGAAGCGGATTCGTTGTCGTTTAAATTCTGTTCTGTCAAAAGGTCTGTTTTCCCTATAATTACGTTCAGAAACGATATCGGTATAAGAATACCCGTCGAATAACGTAAAGATGATGTATTGCTGATCAGAACTCATTTCCATATAGCCCGATTGGGCTGTTGTAACTTTTATATTTCCTTGCCTGTCAGTATGATCATAAATTTTTACATCGTAGATTGTTCGTCCGTCCTTATCCTTCTTGCCAACTCTTATCACATAATTTTCGATGCCATGATAAAAAACTCCTTCGGTAATATCGAATGCAAGTTTCTGCTGCCTTACATCATACAATAAGGACTGAAATTTGAGATTGGCATAAGGTTGCACATAATTTGAAAACAAAAAAGCCAACATGCTGATTGCAACCGACAAAATAACAAGCGGACGCATTATTTTCCAAACAGAAATTCCGGCTGCCTTCATGGCAACCAACTCGTAATGTTCGCCCAGATTGCCAAAAGTCATCAAAGACGACAACAATATAGCAAGCGGAAGTGCCATTGGAACAAAAGTGGCACTGGCAAAAAACAACAATTGGGCTATCACTGTACCTTCAAGACCTTTGCCAACCAAATCGTCAATGTATTTCCACAGAAACTGCATCAACAGGATAAAAAGTGCAATAAAAAAGGTGAGCACTAAAGGGCCAAGATAAGACCTGATTGAGAATGCATATATTTTTTTCAAGACAAATAAATATGTTAGCCAGGCAAAATTAATGAATTAATATCCCACTTGCATAATAAAGACAAAACCAGCGGCATAAAAAGGCCGGCCAGCCATATTGCAAACTGAAAAAGAAACGAAAACCCACGCAAAATGTTGCTGCGACTAATTGCTGATGCAATAAATTTTTGACAAACTGTAACATCAAGGCTAAATTGTACGTCACATGACAAAAAGAATCAATAAACCTTTTCTAAACAATTTAAAATTATGAAATCAAAATTATTCGCTTTTAGCTTTATGCTACTTTTAATGGGATCTTCAGTCAGCCTTTTTGGTCAATATTATGGTAATGGAAATCTTGAAGAGCGTAAATATGATGTTGGTACATTTAATAAGATAGCTGTAAGTGGAAATTTTCAGCTGATATTTGTTTACGCCCCTGAACACACTGTTTATGTTGAAACTGATAACAATCTTTTCGAGCATATTGATGTAAAGGTGGAAGAAAATACTTTAATTCTGACTACCAGTCACATCAGAAAGCATACGAAAATGACTGCAACAGTAACATCTCCCGAGCTTGCAGAAATAGAAGCCTCTGGTGCCAGCAAAGTTGAAATTCCGGAACTGTTGCGTGTTGGCCAGTTTAAGATAAAAGTAAGTGGTGCATCGAATGTTACTGCTCTGCTAGAGGCTCAAGAGTTAACAACAGATATATCAGGTGCCAGCCGTTTAACGCTTAATGGGACAGCCGAAAAACATACTTCCGAGATAAGTGGTGCCGCAAGGCTAAATGCGGCTGATTTCAAAACTACCACTTCGAATATTGTTGCAAGTGGTGCAAGTGACGCCAAGGTATGGGCCACCGAAACGCTCTACAGCAAAACAAGTGGTGCCGCCAAAGTGAAATTCGACATAGTACCCAACCAGCATTTATACGACCCCCAAACCAAAGTTTCGACCAATGTGAGAAATGATCAATTTTATACGATTACGGATACCTGGAATAATGGCAGAGGAGATTCTGTTAGTGTAAAAATCGGTAATTTAAATATCAAGGTGATTGATGATGATTCTACAATAATCTCAGTTGGTACCCGAACCATAGTCATTGACGATAATGGGAATATTAACATCACAAGAATCAAAAAACACCGTTTCAATGGGCACTGGGCAGGCGTTGAGATAGGTTTGAACGGCTTACTCACTCCCGATTTCAACATGAGTTATCCTGTCAGCCAAAGCTATTTAGACCAAAGAATGGAAAAAAGTATCAATTTGAATTTGAATTTCTATGAGCAAAACATTAAGCTGAATAAATCGGGAACAATAGGAATGTTCAGTGGATTAGGTTTCAGCTGGAACAACTATCGCTTTTCCAATTCAACCCTGCTCACCGGCGATTCGAGCGTTTTCAAAGGCTATCTGATGGAAGGCGTATCAGTGAGAAAAAGCAAGCTCACAAATCTGTATCTCACACTTCCCTTGTTTTTTGAAGTTCAGTCGAAATCATACCGAAACAAAGAAAAATTACATTTTGCCGCAGGGGTTGTGGCTGGTTGGAGAATCAGCAGTCACACCAAAATCTATTACAACGAAGCCAACAAAGTTTTTAAGTTGCGCGATCCCGAGACAGGAAATTTACTAGCCGGAAGCATGCAAAGTCCGGGAAATTCTAATCGTAACATCAGTAAAAACTACGACAGTTTTCATATGCGGCCATTCAAGCTGGACGCAGGTGTAAGGATAGGTTGGGGAATTGTAAATCTCTATGCAAACTATTCACTTACCAGTTTGTTTATCAAAGACAAAGGTCCTGAGCTTTATCCCTTTGCCATTGGCATTGCGCTTTCGAGCTGGTAATCAAATTTCATGAAATTAAAAATGCCGCCTGAAAATGAACGTTCAAGCGGCTTTTTGTATTTACCGAACTTATCAAAAAATATCAACCTCACTTAGTTTTTCGACAATTTCGTGCGTATCAGTTGCAATCACCAGTTCTTCGTCCGTAGGCACCACAATTACGCTTACTTTCGAATCATTTGTGCTTATAACTTCTTCCTTAGCTCTGCAAGTCATTGATTTTTCTGTGTCAAGATCAATCCCCAAAAATTCAAGTCCTTCCAGAGATTTTGTGCGTGTAAGGGTATCGTTTTCACCAATTCCACCCGTAAACACAACTATGTCGAGGCCACCCATGGCAGCTGCATAGGCACCAATATACTTTCGAACCCGATACTGGTACATCTCCAGCGCAATTCGGGCTCTTTCGTTGCCTTCCTTAGCAGCCAGTTCGATGTCACGCATATCCGATGACACACCAGAAACTCCGAGCATACCGCTAAACTTATTCACCAAGGTGCTTGTATATTGAATGCTTGTTTCCTCTTTATCAGCGATATATAGCAAAGCACCCACATCCAGGTCACCGCAACGGGTTCCCATTATCAAACCTTCGATGGGTGTCATTCCCATTGTGGTATCCATTGATTTCCCATCTTTAATAGCTGCCATCGAAGCACCGTTACCCAAATGACAGGTAATTATCTTTTGCTTGTTTATGTCGAGACCGAGTATCTCACATGCCCTTCGTGAAACATATTTATGACTTGTTCCGTGAAATCCGTAGCGCCTGATTTTGTATTTTTCGTAAAGCGAATAAGGAATTCCATAGAGATAAGCAGAAGGCTGCATGGTTTGATGGAAGGCCGTATCGAAAACCCCCACCTGCGGCACCTCGGGCAATAGTTCTTTCATGGCATAAATACCTTTCAGGTTTGGTGGATTATGCAAGGGAGCCAAATCAACACATTCTTCCAGGGCATCGATTACTTCATCAGAAATGAAAACACTTCCGCTGAATTTTTCGCCGGCATGAACTACCCGATGACCAATAGCATCTATTTCATCAATGGATTTGATACTACCATATTTTTCACTTACCAACACACCAAGCAAATATTGAATCCCTGCTTGATGGTCTAAAATTTCGCCTTCCAGTTTTACTTCCTTTCCATCATCACGCTTATGCTTTATTGCTGCACCTTTTAAGCCGATCTTGTCAACAAGACCTTTGGCCAGAACTGATTTAGATGGCATTTCAAAGAGTTGATATTTGATGGATGAACTTCCACAGTTCAAAACGATTATCTTCATGATATTTTCATTTTTGATTTATTTGATAACGGCACAGGTAACTGTTTGATCAACAGCCTTTCCGCTTGCGTAATTATAAAATCCCCGGTTGGTGATTCGTCCGTAATAGTTGGCTCTTACCAATCTTTTAATAATGGGAGATGGCTTATATTTCTTATCACCAAATTCTTGATAAAGGTTATCCATGTATTTCAGGATTTTATCCAGCCCAATGCGGTCGGCCATTTCGAAAGGGCCGTAGATATTTCCTGATGATTCTTTCATGGCAATGTCGATATCCGACACCGAAGCCACACCTTCCATTAATATTTCGCAGGCCTCATTAATGGTGGTAACCATCATACGTGTTACGATATTTCCGGGAGATTCATTCACACGAACAATTCTTTTATTGATCATGCCCGCAAATTTAATCACCTGCTGATAAGCTTCATCAGATGAGCTAATGCCTTTAACTACTTCTATCATGCGCGATTTGTGCACGGGTAGTATAAAATGGATTCCAATTGCTCTTTGGGGATGCTGAAGTACTGCTGCCAGATCTGAAATCATCAAAGTAGCTATGTTTGAGGATATTATAGCATCCTGGCTTACCACAGCTTCCACTTTTTTAAATATTTCTTTTCTCTCTTCGATGCTGGTACCTCTTTTTCGTGAACTAATCGATTCGATAACTATATCGCAATCAGCCAGATCATTATAATTAGTAGTTCCTTTGATGCGACTCAGGATGGCACGTTTTTCGACCGGAGTAAGCCCCCAGTGATTAATTACGTCATCCAGCTGATCTTCTAACTGACTGAATATCAATTTTATTCTATCCTCATCTAAATCCAGAAAAACAACATCAATACCATACTGACTGATGGCTCGTGTTATTTCCTGCCCTACTGCTCCACATCCGATAACACCCACTTTCTGGATCATACCTCTGGGTTGAATACTTCGTCCCAAACTGAAATCTTCTAATGTTTCATGCATATAATTATAAACTTTTATAAGGTAATAATATCAAAATTTCACTTTATTCTTCGCCTGGTTGACAGTAATAGCAACGAGGTTAACGATATCCTCAACCGAACAACCTCTGGATAAATCGTTAATGGGAGCAGCCAGTCCTTGCAAGACCGGACCAATAGCTTCGGCTCCTGCCAGACGTTGAACTAATTTATAGGCGATATTTCCGGTTTCGAGAGATGGAAAAACCAACACATTTGCTTTTCCGGCAATTTCAGAACCCGGAGCTTTTTTTCGTCCGATAGCTTCTACAATGGCGGCATCGGCCTGCAGCTCCCCTTCAATTAAAAGGTCAGGAGCCAACTGCTTTGCGAGCAAAGTTGCCTGAACAACTTTTTCTGCCTTTTCGTGTTTTGCACTTCCTTTGGTTGAAAAACTCAACATAGCAACCCGGGGTTCAAGACCGGCAATAGAAATAGCCGTTTGTGCTGATGCCACAGCAACTTCGGCCAGTTCTTTAATTGTTGGTTCAGGATTAACGGCACAGTCTGCAAAAACCAGCACGCCATCATCGCCAAAGCTTTTATCAGGCACTACCATAAAAAAAGCACCAGATACAGCACTAACACCAGGCGCAGTTTTAATTATCTGAAAAGCAGGCCTCAGCACATCACCGGTAGCATTTGCCGCACCAGCCACCTCGCCATCTGCATCGCCATTTTTGATCAGCAAAACAGCCAAATATAAAGGGTCTTCAACCAATTTTAAAGCCTGATCCATGCTCAGGCCTTTGTGCTTGCGAAGCTGAAACAACAATTTTGCATATATTTCCATGTCCGGATTATCTAAAGGGTCGATGATAGTAGCTCTGGCGATTTGCTTCAAGTTCCAGTGTGCAGCGTTTGATTTTATTTCTTCTGTATTTCCAAGCAAAATGAGATTTGCCATTTCCTCTTCCAGAATTATGTCTGCTGCACGAAGTGTCCTTTCTTCGGTGCCTTCAGGCAAAACGATACGTTTCCCGCTTGCTTTTGCTGTAGTTCTGATCTTAGTAATTAAGTCCATTGATTTTATCCATATTAACCGATGCAAATGTACCAAAACCAAGCCGAATTTCATTGTTTTATGTGAATAAAATAACAAGTCTTTTAAATATATATAGACTTGAATATCAATCAATTAAATTAAACCCATTTAGTTTATACTCATTATAAATAATGAGGGTGTAGCCACTTAGTTTGATGAGACATGATAAAATTTAGAATACATATCTATATCGTTGATTAATTGGACGTTATAAATATTTGAGGATAAATTTTAAGCTAGCTGTTCGCCAGTTAGTACTGTTTGGAATTAACAAAATGAACTTTACATTACTTTTGTAAAGTGAACAATCACCTTAATGAATGATTCAGAACGAGCTGTATAATTTTATAATCAGTGCAAACGATAGCACAAAATCGCCCATAGATAGTGTAAGGAGTGGCGATACTAGTGTGCTTTCGGCCAGGCAAACTTTTATAACCAAACCACAAGGGATCAATCCCGTACTCACCTATAGAAGTCAGAACAAAACCATTGATCCCTATTTATTGATTTTGATAGGCTTGAGTGCTTTAAGTCTGGTTTTAGTAAAACATTTAATGCCCAGAAGATTTTTTCAGCTGCTTGGGTCATATACAGCAAACCGATGGTTGAATCAGTTACTTCGAGAATGGGATCCATCTAAAAGTATGCCCGGACCAGCAATTGTTTTGTCCTACATTTTTTTGCTTGCTCTGATGCTGTCGCTGGTTCTGAGTAAGATTTACCAATTAGCTAGTCCACAAACGGATGTTATACTGAATCTTGCAGTCATTATTTTTCTTTTCACGCTTGCCCGTCAAAGTGTTGGAAAACTTATTTCGTTGATTTTCAGAAATAAGGAGCTAAACATTCAATTAAGAACAATAGAATTTTCTCACTATCTAACAGCTTCGCTCGCAATGATTCCGGCGATTATTATCCTGCTTTTATATCCGAATGAAACAGGATTTTTAATCGGATTATTGATGATTAGTATCGTGTTTATTTTCAGTTTTATACGAACTTTTTTCTACAGTCTTGGAACTGCTCCCTTTTCAATATTCTATTTATTTTTATATCTTTGCGCCCTCGAAATCGTTCCCTTTTTACTGCTTTTAAAAACGGCCAGCTTAGTGCTTACAGGTGAAATTTTAATTTTTGAAACTAAATTTTAACAATTTATTTCAAACGTTTGCAGCTGCGAATTTAAAAGTACTAATTAGCGGATGTTTTTGTAAATTATATAGGGAAACGGTAAAAGCTAAAAAATCGTAAACAGATGAAAATCAAATCCATTTTGGTGTCTCAGCCTCAGCCGGCAGATCTTGAAAAGTCACCTTACGGAGAATTGGCTCGAAAATATAACCTTACGATTGATTTTGAAAAATTCATTAAAATTGAAGGAGTTCCTGCACGCGAGTTCAGGCAGGATCGTGTTTCGCTTGCCGATCACACAGCAATAATTCTGACCAGCCGTAATTCGGTGGATCATTTCTTTCGAATTGCAAAGGAAATGAGATACGAAGTGCCTGAAACACTAAAATATTTTTGTATTTCCGAGAGTACTGCTTTCTACCTTCAAAAATACGTACAATACCGAAAACGTAAAATTTTTCATGGCAAACAGAGTTTTGGCGATTTGATGGAGATCATTAAAAAGCACAAAGACGAAAAGTTTTTACTCCCCTGTTCCGACATACACAAAGAAAGCATGATCGAAATGCTTGATGAGTCAAAAGTCACTTACCACAAAGCCGTTTTGTACCGGACTGTTGCAGCCAATTTGTCGAAAATTAAAGTGGATGATTACGATATGTTGGTATTTTTTAGTCCGGCAGGTATCCGATCACTCACCAAGAATTTCCCGAAATTCAAACAGGGCGTTAAAGTATTTGGTGCATTCGGTCCTTCAACAGCACAGGCAGTTGAGGAAGCAGGTTTTAAGCTTCAGATCAACGCCCCAACCAAATCGGCCCCTTCCATGACGATGGCCATCGAAGAATATATTGATGACCAAATCAAACGCGCACGTAAAAAATAGGTTTCCGGATTTGTTTTACTGCCAGATTAAACTCTGGCGTTCAATAATTTAAATCATAATGGAGGAACCGCAGCAAATCAGGCAAACACTTTCCAAAGCAGAAAGACTACATGGCCATAATGCAATAAGTGCCTTGTTTGCAAGCGGAAAGTCCTTTTACCTTCACCCCTTTAAAGTAGTTTTTGTTGACAGGAAAGCTGAAGAAGGTAGTCCTGAGGTAAGAGTTTTAATTAGTGTTTCAAAAAAGAAGTTTAAAAACGCCGTTGATCGAAATCGCATCAAACGGTTGATTCGAGAAGCATGGAGGCTTAATAAACAACCGATTATCGACCCATCCTCATCCGGGTACAGACGTATTGATATGGCCTTGATCTACACCGGACAACAAAAACCTGAATTCATTCTTATTCAAAAAAAAATAAAAGCCATTATCAAACGTTTAATTCAAGACTATGAAGTGGCTAATTAAACTACCATCGTATTTTTTGATCTTTTTGATCAGAATTTACCAATACACTTTGTCGCCCTATCTGGGGCGATCGTGTAGATATACCCCTTCATGTTCTGTTTATAGTGTTGATGCCATCAAAAAACACGGAGCCTTGAAAGGCGGCTGGCTGGCAACAAAACGCATTTGCTCCTGTCATCCCTGGGGTGGCAGTGGTTATGATCCCGTACCTTAAATAAATTATGAATCAAATTGCAACTATGAAACAATTTAAACTTTGGATAATCCTGCTTGCATTTCTCCCCTTTCAGAATTTGTATCTGAATGCGCAGAACCATAATAATTTCGAGATTTCGAAAAGTCTTGATATTTATGCCAGCCTTTTTAAAGAACTGAACCTGAACTATGTGGATGAAATAAATCCGGCTGAATTGAACGAAATTGCCATCAAGGCAATGCTGCAAGAACTTGATCCTTATACCGTTTTTGTGCCAGAAGCCGACATCGAAAGTTTTCAACTGATGACCACCGGCGAATACGGCGGCATAGGCTCTTTGATTCAACAAATCGATGGTAAGGTGACCATATCTGAGCCATACGAAGGTTTTCCTGCGCAAAAGGCAGGGCTCATTCCGGGCGATAAAATATTAGAAGTGAATGGTGTAGATGCAAAAAACAAAAGTACTGCCGAAGTAAGCGAACTGTTAAAAGGCCAACCAGGTTCAAGCATTACACTGGTTATTGAGCGCAAAGGAGAAGAAAAACCACTCGAAAAAAAGTTGATTCGCGAAAAAATTAAGCTGGATAATATACCCTATCATACAGTATTTGAAAACGGAATAGGTTACATCCTTTTAACAGGTTTCACGCAAAAAGCCGCTTCAGAGATGAAGGAAATCTTTTTGGCCATGCGCGAACAAAACAACCTAAAGGGGCTGGTTGTTGACCTGAGAGGTAATGGAGGTGGTTTACTTACCGAAGCAGTAGATATCTGTAATCTTTTTGTGGATAAAGGTGAGCTAATTGTTGCAACTCGCGGTAAATCAGCGGATAAAACAAGTGTTCATCGGACCCGACACGCTGTTGTTGACAAAGAAATTCCGGTTGTAGTTATGGTTAATGAAGCCAGTGCTTCGGCAAGCGAAATAGTTGCCGGTGCCTTGCAAGATCTTGACAGGGCTGTAATAATTGGAAGACGAACCTTTGGAAAAGGACTTGTTCAAAATGTTGTACCCCTGAGCTACAACACACAAATGAAAGTGACAATCGCAAAATATTACATCCCAAGCGGAAGATGTATCCAAGAGATTGATTACACCAAATTAAGAAATGGTGAACAACAAAAAACTGACTCGACAGTAGCCACTTTTAAAACCAGAAACGGAAGAACCGTTTTTGACGGCAAAGGGATTTCGCCCGATATTATCATGGATGAAACAAGTTTTTCTGCCGTGAGCGCAAATTTATATACAGGAAATTTTATTTTTAAATATGCCAACCAATTTGCGCTTCGAAACAAAAGCATTCCTGAACCCGTAAAATTTGAAATATCTGATGATATTTATGAAGATTTCATGAAATTTGTCACTGAGCAAAACTTTACCTATACCACCGAAAGTGAACGCATGATAAAAAAAATGCGCGAGATAGCACTTGAAGAATCTTATCTTGATGCTGTTAATCCCCAACTTGAAGCACTTGAAAATGAGTTGATTAATTACAAAAAGAATGATATTCAAAAGCATCGCATGGAAATTGAAGAGCTATTGAAAATGGAAATCGTACAGCGCTATTACTATCAGAAAGGAAAAATCATTGCTGCACTTGATCATGATCCCGACCTTGAAATGGCCTTTGAAATTCTTTTAGATACCACCCGTTACAACAAAATTATCAGCCCACAAATACCTTAGCAGGAATCACCATGGTCAACTCCACTTCATCACAAGCCGGTAAGGCTTATTTTGTAGCACTCGTGCTCATGGCGATGAGCGTTCCGCTATCAAAATTTACGATGAGTGTGTTTCAGTTTGTTCTGATTTTTACTTGGTTTTTGGATGGATTTGCCGTAGAAGTAGTGAAACGGTTCTTCAGAAAATCAAACCCTTACAATGCCACTCTGCATACTGTCAATTACATTATTCGTCTGGCTGCCGATAACTTTATTGAGAAATTTAAACAGTTTTTCAGGAATAAAACGGCAATCATTGTGTCTTCAATCTTTCTATTGCATATCATTGGGCTAATCCATACAAGTGATTTTGATTATGCGCTGAAAGACCTGCGAACAAAATTACCCCTTTTTGTTCTTCCACTTGTGATGAGTACCATGCCGGCCTTAAGCCGAAAGCAGTTGAATCAGTTGCTATTGTTTTACGTTGCTGCTGTATTTGTAGGTACACTTTTTAGTATGAATGTATTTATTAAACAGGAATTTAATGATATCCGAACCATCTCCATTTTTATCAGCTCTGTCCGGTTTTCATTGAATATTTTGTTTGCAATTTTTATTCTTGGGTGGTTTATCACCATTGACAGAAGTTTTTCGTGGCAATGGCAAAGTGTGATGATTGTTGTGATGCTATGGTTTTTAGCATTTTTAATGATATTAGAATCTGGCATCGGGCTTATAAGCCTCGTATTACTACTATCGTTAATAGCTGGCTACAAAGTAGTTACCATTACCGGATGGAAAAAACGTGTTATCACACTTTCGATAATGATTCTTATTCCACTAGGGTTCACACTGTACATCATGTACGAGATAAAAGCATTAAGCACGGCCAAACCAGTGAATTTTGAGCAGCTCGATTCTCATACAGCCAATGGCACACCTTATGTTCACGACACAAACAGCTTTGGCATTGAAGATGGTAAATATGTGGGTTTGTATCTTGCAGTTTCTGAGATGGAACAAGCCTGGAACAATAGGAGCAACTATGATTTTAATGGAAAAGACAAGGCCGGACAATATCTCAAATACACTTTGATTCGGTATCTCACTTCCAAAAACCTACGCAAAGATGCCGAAGGGGTTAACACACTGACTACAAAAGATATAAAAGCTATCGAAAATGGAGTTGCCAATGTTAATTACCTGGAAAACCCAAGTATTAGAACGCGCATCTCGAAAATTCTTTTAGGTTATCAAAACTATGTCATGCTCAACAATCCAAATGGCAGTTCATTGATGCAACGTATTGAATATCTTAGGGCATCATTGCATATTATTCAAAAAAATTTGCTGTTTGGTGTTGGCACAGGCGATTTGCCTATGCATTTCGAAAAGGCTTATGAAGAAATCGAAACCAGCTTACATGTGCAATGGCGCTGGCGATCGCATAACCAATATATTTCTATTTTAGTCGGTTTTGGTGTTTTTGGGTTGATCTGGTTTATCGTAAGTTTTGCTTATCCCTATTTTTCGAATTCATCAAACAGACATTTCCTTTATACGATCTTTTTGTTAATAATCATGTTTTCGATGGTAACAGAAGACACAATCGAAAATCAGGCTGGAGTAACCCTTTTGGCCTATTTCAATGCGCTTTTCTTGTTTGCAGCATCCAAAGCCGGATTAAAAACCAAATGGCGGTCAGAGCCATAACCAATTGATCAGCACAAAACGCAACTGTAGCAAGAGTGCTAAAAAATATAGGCTTGAAAAATTATCGTAATTTTACAGCCTTAATTTACTTTATGAGAAAAGAAATCGTGCCACTTCATGTTTTGATTCTTAATTCCGATGCAGAATTGGCTGCAGATGATAAACACTTACTTGAGCAAGCCCGAAAAGCATCCGAAAATGCTTATGCCCCTTATTCGCGTTTTCAGGTTGGTGCTGCTGTAAAACTGGCAAATGGTGAGGTAATTACCGCAAATAATCAAGAAAATGCTGCCTACCCAAGTGGATTATGTGCCGAAAGAATTGCCTTGTTTTATGCACATTCCAGGTTTCCGGATATAGCAGTAGAGGCCATCGCTATCACAGCCAAAGGAAACAAAGGAATCATTGAAGAACCCCTTTCGCCATGTGGTGCCTGCAGACAGGTTATGGCTGAATCGGAAAAAAATTCTAATCAACCGATGCGAGTGATCATGCAGGGACAAACCGGACCTGTTATGATTGCCGAAAGCATGAAAGTACTGCTTCCATTCTCATTTTTAGACGATTACCTGCATCGTTATACCAATACTGATCGTTAATTATTTTAGCCTTTCTGCAATGAAAAATAAAAAATATCTCTTTTTCCTATTAATAGGTTTATTTCTGTTTAGTGCATTCAGAAGTGATATGCCAGCTTACAAACTATATAATCAAAAAGGCAAACTGACTAATTTTAGTAAATTAGTGAAGGAAGCGGCCAAAGCAGATGTGATTTTTTTTGGAGAATTGCATAACAATCCAATCGCACATTGGCTGCAACTCGAACTTACTAAAGCACTTCATGAAATCCATCAAGAAAAGCTGGTTTTGGGAGCAGAAATGATCGAAACCGATAATCAGGAAGCACTTGAGCTATACCTCAGCAATAGCATTGAGCATGATTCATTGAAGAATATCGCACGCTTGTGGGGAAACTACAAAACAGACTACAAACCACTTGTTGATTTTGCTAAAAACAATCAATTAAAGTTTATTGGAACAAATGTACCCCGTCGTTATGCTTCGATGGTTTTCAGAGGTGGATTTGAAGCACTTGACACACTTCCAGAAACAGATAAAAGATGGATTGCACCACTTCCGATTGCTTATGATCCTACCCTACCCGCCTATCAGGAAATGGTGGAAATGATGGGTGGCATGAAAAATCACAGCTCAGAAAATTTCCCAAAAGCACAAGCCATCAAAGATGCAACAATGGCCTGGCAAATTGCTGAACACTGGAATCAAGGTACGTATTTCGTTCACTACAACGGCAGCTTTCATTCTGATGATTATGAGGGAATTGTTTGGTATCTTAAACGCCTCAAACCAGAAGCAACAATCTTAACAATCACTACAATTGAAACTAGTGAGCTAAACCGCAGACTCGACGAAGACCAACGATTTGTGGCAGATTTTACGCTTGCTGTGCCCGAGACCATGACAAAAACTTATTGAAAAATTTGAGAAAAACTTGACAATTTAGGACATTTGTCGTACTTTTGTGGACAAATGTAAAGATAGTATGATAACTACTACCGGAAACGTAAAGCACATCATCTCAGAAGCGATTGTCGAGTATGCCCGCAAAAGCACACAGCAGCGCAGTTTTGATTCACTTGCCAATAAATCGTCCATAGCGCAGGTGCTCGAAAACAAGCTTTTGGTTAGTTCCTTAATCAGGTCGGGTATTCCTTATCATGTTTTTCAGGCTATTCAGGATGTGAGTCCATTCTCCGAAAATCAATGGGCAGTTTTTTTAGGTGTTTCCACCAAAACCTTAAGCAGGAGCAAGCAAACCGAAAATTTTATTTTCAAGCCCTTACAATCCGAGCGTATTGTTGCAATGGCCGAGTTTATTTATAGTGGTTTACAGGTATTTGAAGATTACGATCAGTTCAAGCTCTGGCTTCATTTGCCGGTTTATGCTTTAGGCAATAATAAGCCTGTTGATTTATTAAATGATCAGTATGGCCGCGAATTGGTTTTAGCAGAATTGATTCACATTGATCAGGGCATTTTTGTATAGCCATGGAGGTGTTCAGGTTAAGCAGGGCGAAATATGCAGACCAGCTTTCGGGATATGGCGCAGCCTTAAAGGGTGCACGCTGGAATTCTCGTGGTGTTGAAATGATTTACACAGCTGAAAATCGTTCGCTGGCCATGGCAGAGGTTTTGGTGCATTTGAGTTTGGCTATGTTGCCCAGAGACTTTATGATGCTTACCATTTTCATCCCGGATGAAATTGAGGTATTCAATCTACCTGCTTCAAAACTTTCAGATGGCTGGAATAATTTTCCACA
>DJWN01000104.1 GCA_002440975.1 Bacteroidales bacterium UBA6229 | reverse complement strand
TTTATTTTAGTAAAGTAGAACTAAATGCAGTAAGGATCAAAATCAGCCATTCTTGCTAAAAATTTAACAGAATTCAAAATATTCAGAAAATTTAACATCATTTAAGCGTGGAATTATTAATTTTGTTGGCAAATAATGTTATTTTCATCTTTATTAAAAATGCTACACACAATGCGAAACATAGTTTTAATTTTTGTCATACTTTTTGGATTTAGCCAATTGGCAATGGCACAGTCAGAAGAAAAGAAAACTGCTAACGGTCCTGAGATCACTTTCGAAGAAACCGTTTTCGACTATGGCGAAATCATGCTTAATGGCGATGGCACACATGAATTTGAATTTACCAACACCGGCAACGAACCGCTGATACTTTCGAGGCCGAGGTCATCCTGTGGCTGCACCGTACCAACATGGCCGCGCCAGCCTATTTTGCCAGGAGATAAAGAAAAAATTAAAGTTACCTACAACACAAACAGAGCCGGTGCTTTTAACAAAACAGTCACCATACTTTCAAATGCCAAAAATGCCAGCAGCGTGGTGTTGCGTATCAAAGGCACGGTGGTGAACGCTCCAGCGGAGGCACTGCCATCAAAGACCGAAACAAGCGGCGCACCTATCAACAAGTAAAAAACCCTGTCGAGATAAGAATCTTCCCGGCTGTCGAACAGCCGGGTTTTTAATTATTTAAAAGTATAACCTTATGCCAAGTATTTCGATCAAAGGCAAAAAAATGCCCGAATCACCTATTCGTAAGCTGGTACCTTATGCTGAGGAAGCCAAAAAACGCGGTATGAAAGTGTTCCACCTTAATATCGGCCAGCCTGATATTCCAACGCCAGAAGTAGCCCTAAATGCTATTCGCAATTTTTCACAAAAAGTGGTTGCCTACAGCCATTCTGCCGGCGTGTTGTCGTATCGCGAAAAGCTTGCTACCTATTACAAAAAGCATGATATCCATATCACTGCCAACGACATCATCATTGGAGCCGGAGCTTCAGAAGCCCTGCTTTTTGCCTTCCAAACCATTATGGATCCTGGTGATGAAGTAATCATCCCTGAACCATTTTATGCCAATTACAACGGCTTTGCTGTTAATGCAGGGATCAATGTTAAACCTATTTACAGTTCGATCGAAACAGGATTTGCCTTGCCACCGATCACTGATTTTGAAAAAGCGATTGGCCCAAAAACGAAAGCCATACTGGTCTGCAATCCGAATAATCCTACAGGATATCTCTACAATGCTGAAGAACTGGAAGTTTTGCGCCAGCTTGTGATCAAGTATGATCTTTACCTGATCGCCGATGAAGTTTATCGCGAATTTGTGTATGATGGCAACAAACATTATTCCTGTATGCACCTGAAAGGAATTGATGATAACGTTATTTTAATTGATTCTGTTTCAAAAAGATACAGTGCTTGTGGGATAAGAATTGGATGCATGATTTCGAAAAACCACGAGGTGATGAAAACGGCCCTAAAGTTTGCACAGGCACGGCTTAGTCCGCCCAGCTTTGGCCAGGTGGCTGCAGAAGCTGCCATCGATACCCCTGACAGCTATTTCGAAGAGGTACTGAACGAATACCTGCAAAGAAGATACACCGTTGTGGAAGCCATTAATAAGATGAAGGGAGCTTTTTGCCCTAACCCACAAGGTGCATTTTATGTGGTTGCACGTCTTCCGATTGACGATTCTGATAAATTCTGCCAGTGGCTGTTGGAGGATTTCAATTATCAAAATCAGACTGTGATGCTTGCACCCGCCAGCGGTTTTTATTCAACAGAGGGCAGGGGCAAGGATGAGGTTCGCATTAGTTATGTTCTGAATGTTGATGATTTGGTTAGTGCCATGAAAACACTCGAAGAGGCTTTGAAAGTATATCCCGGCCGAACAGTATAGAATAATTTGCTTCGGCTTAGTTTAGAACATCCTGTTACCCTTTGCCAGTTGCAGGATGTTTGCATTTATATGCGTTCTAAATAACAAAATCAGGGATGTTTTTATCTGTTAATTAATAAACAGATCATTTGTTTCAACTATTTTTGCCGAAATACTAAAACCTAATGGCCTTGATTAGTGAACTACCGGCAAAGGTGATTGAACGGCTGAGTCTTTATCGGCAATTATTACTGAAATACATTTTTTCAAAAGGGCCTCATATTAGTTCTGCTGATTTATCCCGACTTACTGGTGCTACTCAGGAGTCCGTCCGTCGCGATTTAATGCTTATTGGATGTCAATCATCCAACATTCGCAAAGGATACCACGTAAAAGAGATGATCAAGTGCATCGATTCTGTGCTAAATCCTTTTGACATCTGCCGAATGGCACTGGTAGGCGACAACGACGCCTTTACGGAGACCTTTTTGTATGAGTATGAAAATGAGAAAATCAGGCTGGTAGCAGTTTTTGATTTTGAATCGGTGAGCGAATATACGCACAGAGATGATATTGCCCGTTTTCGTTTTGATGAACTTCATGATACTATTAGGAACCTGGATATAAAACTGGTATTACTCAATGTGCCAGGTGCTTACACACGTCAAACTGCAGATATCTTAATTAAAGCAGGAGTCAGGGGAATTATCAACCTCAGCCCTGTACACCTGGAAACTGACAGGATTTATGTTGAAAATCTCAATATGATTACCGCAATCGAGAAGGCAGCCTTTTTTATGAAATGGCGGCAATACGTTTAAACCGAATTTATAGAAACCCAAGCCCGACTGGTTTTCTGAGCATCCATCCGGTGATGCTTAAGCGCTCGACATGTGTTGGCAGCACTTCATGTTCGATTTTATCGCTTAAAAAGCAGACCAGGGTTCCTGCCTGCGGCTCTACGATTACAGGTTCAGCCGATTCGCGATAGATCACCAGTTCGCCACCCATTCCGGGTTCCCAGTGCTGATTTAAATAAAGCACAAGCGAAATTACCCTGTTGCTTCTTTCGTTGAACTGATCGAGATGACGCTTGTAAAATGTTCCGGGAGGATAAATGGCCATATTTTTAACAACAAAAACAAATATGTTAGTTGGAAGCAGCTAAACAATTACCATATTTAAATAAATTTACTTGTTAAAGTTAAGAAAAAGTACTATTTTTGAGATTTAAAAGCAATCTACTTAACAAGAACTCATCTAGATTAGTCAATGAATGCTTTTACTCAATTAGTTAAACAATTGTTTTTCGTGTTACTACAAAGAATTAAAATTTTTGTAGTACAGGCATGACAAACCATTACAATGATTTAAGGTTTAGCCTGTT
>DJWN01000120.1 GCA_002440975.1 Bacteroidales bacterium UBA6229 | reverse complement strand
TTACCTTATCTGAAACACCTGCCACTTGAGGATGAAATTGTTTACAATTATCTCAAAGGCATCTACAATACAGTTTTATTTCGGGATGTAATTATGCGTTTCGATATCAGGAACTCTGCATTTCTGGAAAATTTAACGCTATTTTTAGCTGATAATATTGGGCAACAGTTTTCAGCTAATAAAATAAGTGCTTACTTAAAATCACAGCGTACTGCTATTGCAGCTTCTCAAGTAATTCAATACATCGCCCACCTGTCAAATGCATTTTTAATACACCGAGTTCCTCGCTATGATATTTCAGGAAAACGACTTTTCGAAATTGGCGAAAAGTTTTACTTCGAAGATATAGGCATTCGAAATGCGTTAACCAGTTTTAAGTTAGCGGATATTGGCAAAATAATGGAAAATATTGTATATCATCACCTTAAATGTAATGAGTATGACATAAAAGTGGGTCAAACCGGCAACAACGAAATTGATTTTGTTGCCAGTAAACATGGCGAACTGCTTTATATTCAAGTATGTTATCTTCTACAGGATGATAAAACAATTGCAAGAGAATTTGGAAATCTTGAGAAGATATCAGACAATTATCCAAAAATTGTTGTCTCAATGGACGATTTCAAGGGTAATACTTATCGAGGAATTCAACATTACAACCTGCTGGATTTTCTTAATCTAACACTCTAACGTCTCCTACATGCGCGAATCAAAACTCTATAAAGCACTTGCACAACTCGAAATAAATTTCAAAGGCGACATTCACATTGATGATGCCACGCGCCTGATATACGCCACTGATGCTTCAGCTTATCGCGAAAAACCGCTGGCTGTTGCTTTGCCGCGTGATGCCACTGATATCAAACTTCTGATAAATTCTGCCAAAGCGAATGGTTTTTCCCTGATTCCGCGTGCTGGCGGCACTTCGCTTGCCGGACAAGTAGTTGGCAACGGTGTAATCGTTGATATTTCGCGTTATATGACCCAAATCATTGAACTCAATGCCAATGAACGCTGGGTGCGTGTGCAGCCTGGTGTAATTTTGAGCGAACTGAATCAATACCTCGAACCTTACGGACTATTTTTTGGCCCGGAAACCTCCACTGCCAACCGTTGCATGTTGGGTGGCATGTTGGGAAACAACGCTTGCGGAGCTCACTCACTGGTTTACGGAAGCACCAGAGACCACACCCTCGAAATTAAAGCCTTACTCAGCAATGGCAGTGAAGCGATTTTTGGAGAACTAGATAACGAAAGCTTCCAGCAAAAATGCGCACAAAGCGATTTAGAAGGTGAGGTTTACAAAACTTTGAATGACATTCTGAGTAACCCACAAAATCAAAAACAAATAAGGGAAGAATATCCTGATGCTACCATCAAAAGGCGAAATACCGGTTATGCCATTGATCTGCTGCTCGATACGTCACCATTTACATCGGGAGCACCAAAAATTAATTTGAGCAAACTACTTGCCGGTTCTGAAGGCACACTGGCATTTACGACCGAAATCAAACTAAACCTTGTGCCGCTTCCACCAAAAGCCAAAGCACTGGTTTGCGTGCATTTTGAATCTATCGTTAATGCTTTAAAAGCCAATTTAATAGCTTTAAAATTCCAACCTGTTTCGGTGGAACTGATGGACAAAACAGTGATGGATCTCACCAAAGAAAACATCGAGCAGTCCAAAAACAGATTTTTTGTAAAAGGCGATCCCGCTGCCATTCTGATTGTTGAATTTGCTGAAGCAGATTTTAAAACTTCCGATCAAAAAATCACAGCGATGGAAGCAGCCATGCGTGAGGCCGGGTTCGGAAATCACTTCCCTGTTGTGAAAGGCGCGGATATGAATCGTGTTTGGGACCTCCGCAAAGCAGGTTTAGGCGTTTTGAACAATATGCCTGGTGACGCAAAGCCCGTTCCGGTGATCGAAGACACTGCCGTAAACCCGGAAGTTTTACCCGATTATATCCGTGATTTCGATGAGATGCTGGCCAAATATGGTAAAAACTGTGTGTATTACGCTCATGTCGCCACAGGGGAACTGCACCTGAGACCCGTTCTCAACCTGAAAGATCCAGTTGATGTAGAACTCTTTTATAGCATCGCCCGCGAAACAGCACTACTCGTAAAAAAATACAAAGGTTCGTTGAGCGGAGAGCATGGTGATGGCAGATTAAGGGGCGAATTTATCCCACTGATGGTTGGTGAACACAACTATGCCTTACTCAAAAAAATCAAGGAAAGCTGGGATCCGCAGCATATCTTCAATCCCAACAAGATTGTGGATACTCCTAAGATGAACACCTCGCTACGCTACACACCCGGGCAGCAGGACAAAACAATCAACACCATTTTCGACTGGTCAAAAGATCAAGGGATTTTGCGGGCCGCCGAAAAATGTAATGGAACAGCAGCCTGCCGTAAAACAGAAGTTACAGGAGGCACTATGTGTCCTTCCTATATGGCTACCCGGAACGAAAAACACAGTACCCGTGCAAGAGCCAATATCTTACGCGAAATGCTGTCACATTCTATAAAGGAAAACCCTTTTGACCATCCTGAAATTTATGAGGTGATGGACCTTTGCCTCTCTTGCAAAGCCTGTAAATCAGAATGCCCGAGCAGTGTGGATGTGGCCAAACTAAAAGCGGAATTTTTACAGCACTATTATGATGCCAATGGCGCACCACTTCGCTCAAAAATGATTGCCAATATCATGCATATCAATAAATTAGGGAGCATATGGCCTGCTTTCACAAACCTGATGATGAACAATCCCGTCACATCAAAAGTAATGATGCCTTTACTGGGTTTTGCTCCTGAAAGAAGCCTGCCAACACTTTATAAAACCACGCTTGACAAGTGGTTCAGGAAAAACAAACCTGCCGAAGCTAATGGCAGAAAAGTATATCTTTTCAATGACGAGTTCACGCGATTTAACGATACCAATATTGGTATTCACGCAATTTTGCTGCTGACAAAACTAGGTTATGAAGTCGTGATTCCAAAACATATCGAAAGTGGCAGAACCTACCTCAGCAAAGGGTTTTTAAGAAAAGCCAAACAGATTGCCATTCGCAATGTCAAATCTTTGTCGCCACTAATCAGCAGCGAAAATCCGCTGATCGGCATTGAACCTTCAGCCATTCTAACTTTCAGGGATGAATATCCCGAACTGGTTGATAGCAATTTGCAACAAACAGCCCGCGACTTAGCCAAAAACTGCCTAACGATTGAAGAGTTTCTATTCAAAGAATTTGAATCCGGAAGTATTGACCGGACGCTTTTCACCAGTGAAAAACGAGAAATTCTATATCACGGCCACTGCCAGCAAAAATCAATCGCCAGCACCAAAGAAGCCCTAAATATTTTAAATATCCCCGTGAATTATACACCCACAGAAATCAAATCGGGTTGCTGCGGCATGGCTGGATCATTTGGCTATGAAAAAGAGCATTACGATGTTTCGATGAAGGTGGGCGAGCTGGTACTTTTCCCGGCTGTGCGAAAAGCATCAGCAGCAACAATCATCGCTGCATCCGGAACTTCGTGCCGACATCAGATTCACGATGGAACGCATAAAAACGCTTTGCATCCGGTAGAAATTTTGTATCAAGCCCTGATTTAAAATTCTTTAACATTGTTGTCCGGTATAATTCACATAAAAACGCTCAATCGCTGGAATAATGCCGTCCCGTCCCTACGGGACTTGAAATGATTAGGGGTAACTTTTTATTCTACCCATATTTTGTCCCTAACGGGACAGTCCCGTTAGGGACAAAATATGGGTAGCCATTGTTTTACAAATTAAGAAAAAGTCCCGTACGTACGGGACGGTATTATCATTTTACCGGACAACAGTGATTCTTTAAATCAAAAATTTCCGGTTGTCCAAAGCCAACTCAGTTTGAGTGAAAACCGATCTGGATTCATCAAGCAGGATCTGTGTGTCTTTATAGCGGGACGAAAAATGCCCGATGATCAACTTACCAACTTCTGCCTGCCGTGCTATTTCAGCTGCCTGAACCGTGGTGGAATGAAAAGTTTGTTCGGCAAAATCAGCCATATCTTTTCCAAAAGTAGCCTCGTGATACAGCAAATCTGCCCGAAAAATGTGCCTGACCAAAGTTTCGTGATAGGCAGTGTCGGTGCAGTAAGCATACGATCGTGGATGATGTGCCTGATGTGTAATCGTTTCGTTGGCCAACACTTCTCCATCCACAGCTGTGAAGTCCTTTCCAAGCTGAATCTGCTGCATGGCCTCATGTGAAGGAGTATGCTCCGTGAGAAAGTCCTGATTGATCTTTCTGCCTACGATTTCATCAAAACGAAAGCCCCAGGCCGGAATGCGGTGTTTCACGCCGAAAGCTGTTATTTTTAATTGATTATCCGCGTCAAGCAGCTGTGGTTCGTGGTTTTCCAAAGCCGTAAAATTTAAGGGATAGCGCAAATGCGTATCCGAAGCTTTGAGCATCAGGTTCAAGATATTAATCAACTCGGGTGGACCATACATTTTCAAGGGATTAGTCCTGCCATTCAAATGCATAGAGTTGATCAAACCTATCAGGCCATAGTAATGATCACCATGCAGATGACTGATCAGGACAGTATCCAGTTTCATCGGACTGATTTTTAACTCCTGAAGGCGAAGTTGCGTTCCTTCGGCACAATCTATCAGAATATGCCGGCTACCCAGATGCAGATACTGGCTGCTGGCATGACGTTCGCGCATGGGTAAAGCAGAGCCTGAGCCTATGATTGTTAATTCAAAAGGATTCACCCAGAGAAAACAGCTGACATTGGAAAATGTTGTAAACGAGCTAAATTATTATTCTCTATTCAATGTTGTCCGGTAAAAATCACATAAAAATATTCAATCGCTTTAATTATTACGTCCCTACGGGACTTCTTCTTGATTTTAAACGCCCTGACTACCCAGATTTTGTCCCTAGCGGGACAGTCCCGGTAAGGACAAAATCTGGGTAGCATAAAAGGTTACCCCTGATTATGCCAAGTCCCGTAGTGACGGCATTATTACAGCGATTGAGCGTATATATTTGAGTTATACCGGACAATATTGATTCAAAAGTAGTAAACCAAAACCCGAATGAAAAATTATTCGCAATTTTATTCCAACTGCTTTACCCTGCTTTTTTAGCAATAAAAAAAGACTGCCCGAAACGAGCAGTCTTCCCCTTTTTAAATAAGCAGTGCTTAATTTTTCTTATTGGCTTTTTCCTCGTCTTCGAGGTCTTTTTTCAAGCCGGCAAGCACATCGAGGTCGCCCAAAGTGGTGCGTTCAAGATTTTCGTTGATAATCTTAACGGCACGTTTGGTTGACTTGGCTTCGTTGCCTTTGCTTTCATTTTCGGCATTACGCTGAACAAAAGCCTGATCTTCGTGAATTCGGCTATGCGAAAGAATGATTTTCTTGTTCTCTTTGGAGAATTCGATCACTTTAAAGTCGATTGTCTCGTCTACTTTGGCATTGCTTCCGTCTTCTTTTTTCAGGTGACGGTTAGGAGCAAAACCTTCAACACCATAGGGTAAGGAAACAATCATTCCTTTGTCGTTGGAACTGATGATGGTACCCTGATGCACGCTGCCCACAGTGAAAATGCTTTCAAATACATCCCAAGGATTCTCTTCGAGCTGTTTGTGGCCGAGGCTCAAACGACGGTTTTCTTCATCAACATCAAGTACGATCACCTCGATGGTTTCACCTACTTTGGTAAACTCAGCAGGATGCTTGATTTTCTTGCTCCAACTCAGGTCGCTGATATGGATCAATCCGTCAACACCTTCTTCCAATTCAACAAAAATACCAAAGTTGGTAAAGTTACGAACGGTAGCCGAATGTTTTGAATTTGCAGGATAACGATCCTTGATATTTTCCCATGGATCTGGAATCAACTGCTTCATACCCAGCGACATTTTACGCTCTTCGCGATCAAGTGTCAGGATAACGGCTTCTATTTCGTCACCAACTTTCAGGAAGTCCTGTGCGGTGCGCAAGTGCTGCGACCATGACATTTCCGAAACGTGAATCAAACCTTCAACGCCAGGAGCAATTTCGATAAATGCGCCATAATCAGCAATCACAACCACTTTACCAGCAACTTTGTCGCCGATCTTGAGGTTCTCGTCCAGGGCATCCCAGGGATGAGGAGTAAGCTGTTTCAGGCCGAGAGCGATACGTTTTTTGTTATCATCAAAGTCGAGAATAACCACCTTAATTTTTTGGTCAAGCTCAACGATTTCTTCCGGATGATTGATGCGTCCCCAGCTAAGGTCAGTGATATGGATCAGGCCATCAACGCCACCCAGGTCGATAAATACACCATAAGAAGTGATATTTTTAACAGTACCTTCAAGTACCTGACCTTTTTCGAGTTTGCTGATGATCTCGGCTTTTTGCTGCTCGAGTTCGTCTTCGATAAGTGCTTTATGCGAAACTACTACGTTTTTGTATTCCTGGTTGATTTTCACCACCTTGAATTCCATGGTTTTGTCCACATAGATATCGTAGTCACGGATGGGTTTCACATCAATTTGTGAACCCGGGAGGAAGGCCTCGATACCAAATACATCTACGATCAGACCACCTTTGGTGCGGCTCTTCACATAACCGTTGATGATTTCTTCTTTTTCGAA
>DJWN01000083.1 GCA_002440975.1 Bacteroidales bacterium UBA6229 | reverse complement strand
AACGAGCGCATGAGTCAGGCTTTGCTTACAGAAATGGGAGGTGTGGCAATAGCCGTTGCTTTACAGGAAAAGCCTGAACAAACCCAACAGCTTTGGATGACAGCTTATGGCGTTGGTAGTCAGGTGGGGGTGATGTTGCCTTTTAGTCGCCTGCACGAAAGCGAAGCCGATCGTTTGGGTTTGATTTTTATGGCCATGGCCGGATACGATCCTAATAAGGCAGTAGATTTCTGGCAGCGAATGGCCGATATGAAAGGGGGGCAGGCTCCGCCGGAATTTCTGAGTACGCACCCTTCTGATAATACCCGCATCCGCCAAATCCGTGAACGGCTACCCGAAGCGATGAAGTATTATAAACCTTGATACAGCTTTGATGAAAACGGGTTGGAAAACTGAACTACTGCTTGTTCTGATTTTTTTTCTCGGAATTTTTCAACTTTATGCACAACCCAATGATCGCTGGCACGCTGGCAGTGCTAAAGATTTAAATGGAGAAGTGTTAACGCTTTATGTGTTTCTCGAAGCAACAGCGAATCCCTGGACGGAAGAAGAAAAACAAGTAAAGCTGATTGAGCTCAGTATCGCCCAGCAATGGCTGATTACGCAGGCAAATAGTTGGGATGTTCCTTTGGAGTTTTCCACAAAACCCTTGGGTAAAGCAGCATCCCTTCAGCTTGAAAATATTCCAACAGGCTCGGGAAGCGGCTCGGAGCGCACGGACTGGGCGATGGAGATACTAAAAAAATCCGGTTATAGAAATGCACGGCAGGCATACAGGAAGATTTCCAGGCAAACAGGTTTTGACAATATTCAACTGATAATTTTTACCAAAGCTGGTGGTATTTCTTATGCCATGCGTTATGCCAAAAACTTTAGAAAGCGAAAGTTTTTCATGGAATCGGTTTTGCTGTATCAGTGCTACGATAATGATGCTCCGATGCCTGTTTCGGCAATTATAGCGCATGAAATACTTCATCTTTATGGTGCCTGGGATTTATACACCACCTATGCCCAAACCGCTGACCGGCATCAAAAAGCGCAGGAGCTGTTTCCGGATGATATCATGCTGCGGGTAGGATATGAACTTAACGACCTCAAAGTGAGTGATTTAACTGCCTGGCTGGTAGGGTGGAACAATTCAGAGCAACCCATTTTTGAGTGGTTCAGACCAGCTGATTTTAGACAGTAAGATCGAGGCTATTGCGTTTGAAAGCATCAGTATGCCTGGTTTTAACTTCTTGTATAGATTTCTGCAAAGCTTCGCATAAGTTTTTCAAAGCACTAAAAGCAGAAAATGATTTGATCGTAAAACTCGAGGATAACTTTGTTAAACTCGTTTAAAAACGGGATTGCCTAAACACTATTTTGCAGTAAGTTGAATACTTAGATTCAAAGCGTTTGCAATCAATGCAAAATTTGAAATTCTAATATCCTCACCTCTTTCAATTCTTGAAACATAGGGTCGTTTTTTTCCAATAAGATCAGCCAGATCTTGCTGACTTAATTTTAACTCTCTTCTTCTATTTTTAATGATTTCGGCGAAGTAGAATGAAAAGGACTCTTCCCTGAATTTCTCTCTTGATTCAGTTCCTACTTTTCCAAATTTTTTTTCAAGTATTTCTTTTGAGTTTATGAATTGTACCATGATTTTCAGTTTTTACAAGTAGTTATTAAGTAAGTTTTCTGCAATTTTGATAGCTTTTTTATAGTCTTTATTTGATTTTTTTACGAATCTATTCAAACAAATAATTTTTGAAGATTCAATGAAATTGGGATGATCAACAGTAAACAAAATTATCCGTATTTCATTTCCTGATTTTATTCGTAATTCATAGAAGTTTGTGTTTATCAATTTTTTAACAAAAGTTGAATGAACAACTTTTACCTCCATCATAACTTCAATAATCTGAAAGAACTTTAAGGAAACCCGTTTGTCTTGACTTTCAATAAAGTCTAGGCAGTCGGTTGAAATCATTATTTCTCTCATGGCGCAAAGGTAACGAATAAGTTACATAAGGACAATTATTTTTTTAGATTTTAATAAGAAAGCACAATTTTAGCTTGCAACACCGCCAATGAAACAGCAAGCTGCTTTTGAGTTTTCTTTGCTGGATTTAAAGTTTGATATCTGAGCTCACTCCGAATAGTCAAAAAACTGCTGATTTTTAGCTTTTTCCCTTTAGGGGCAGGTGTCAAAAAGCTAAAAATCAGCAATTTTAGGAAGTCCCCCTTGAGGGATTTTGGGGCAAATTGACTATTCGGAGTGGACTCATATCTTAAATAAATGACAATATTTTCCTTTTAAGTTCCGGCTTGATTCATCAAAAAGCTGCCCTGAAAACAAGGCAGCTTTTTTACCCAAAACGATGACCAGGTAATTTTTAAATGGCTTGGATTTATACTAATCCCTGAGCGAGCATGGCATCAGCAACTTTAACAAAGCCACCAATATTAGCTCCCGTCATATAGTTGATGTAGCCATCTTCTTCTTTACCATATTTTTCGCATGTGCTGTGAATATCTTTCATAATCCGGTGCAAACGGGCATCAACCTCTTCTCGGGTCCATGAAAGACGCAGCGAGTTCTGACTCATTTCGAGACCCGATACGGCAACCCCGCCGGCATTGGCAGCTTTGCCCGGGCCATAAAGGATTTTAGCGTTCATATAAATTTCGATGGCTTCTGGTGTTGAAGGCATATTGGCTCCTTCCGAAACAACATAGCAGCCGTTTTTTACCAGCATTTTTGCTTCTTCTTCGTTCACTTCATTTTGTGTGGCGCAAGGCATGGCTACATCACATTTCACGCTCCACGGGCGTTCACCTTCAACGTATTTTACTCCATATTTTTCGGCATATTCCGAGATGCGTCCACGCCTAACGTTTTTGAGGTTCATCAACCAGGCGAGTTTCTCGGGATTGATACCGTCAGGATCATGAATGAAGCCATTCGAATCGGAAAGCGTGACTACCTTGCCGCCCATTTGCGTCACTTTTTCAGTGGCAAACTGAGCCACATTGCCTGAGCCCGAGATAGCTACAATTTTACCTTGAAGACTTTCGCCGCGGGTTTTAAGCATTTCTTCGGCAAAATAAGTGGCTCCATAGCCTGTGGCTTCCGGACGTATCAATGAACCGCCCCATTCTATTCCTTTTCCGGTAAGCACGCCCGTAAATTCGTTTCTCAGTCTTTTGTACTGTCCGAAAAGGAAACCTATTTCGCGCCCGCCAACGCCAATATCGCCAGCAGGTACATCTGTGTTGGGGCCAATATGCCGATAGAGCTCGGTCATGAAACTTTGACAAAAACGCATTACCTCATTGTCTGATTTTCCTTTGGGATCAAAGTCGGAACCACCTTTTCCGCCACCCATCGGCAGCGTTGTGAGTGCATTTTTAAACACCTGTTCAAAAGCCAAAAATTTCAGGATGCCAAGATTTACTGTAGGGTGAAAACGCAACCCGCCTTTGTAAGGCCCGATGGCACTGTTCATCTCAATGCGGAAGCCTTTGTTGATCTGTACTTCGCCTTTGTCGTCAACCCACGGCACACGAAACAGGATTACGCGTTCAGGTTCGACCATGCGCTCCAGAATTTTGGCTTCACTATAATGCGGATGCTCTTCGATGAAGGGAATGAGCGTGCTTACTACCTCGTGAACTGCCTGATGAAATTCAACTTCACTGGGATTTTTTGCAATGACTTTTGCCATAAAGTCATTCAGCTTTTTTTCGAAAATGTTTGCCATTTGTTTAAGATTTTTGGTGAAAATTATTCTTGCTCAAACTTAAAAGGTATTTGGTTTGCCTCTGCACTGTTGGGGGTATGATTGGTTGTATTGCGGACGATTTTCAGTGATTCACGCAGAACAACCGGAAAAATAAGGCAGTAAATTTATAAATCGACCAGATTGTTACGGATGGCAAACTTCACCATATCGACCATGGTTTTCAGGTTGAGTTTTTGCATGATGTTGTTTTTGTGCGATTCTACCGTGCGGACACTGATAAAAAGTTTATCGGCTATCTCTTTATTGGTGTGGCTGTCGGCAAACAGCTTTAATACTTCCAATTCTCTGGTCGAGAGTTTTTGTTCGCGTTCGTGTTTGCTTTCGAGTTTGTTTTCGGCTTCTTCCAGATAGTTTTTCAGGATGAGGTTGGTGATGGTTTTGGCATAAAAATCATATCCGTTTCTCAGCGTTAAAATGGCTTCAACCATTTCGTCGCGGTCTGTATCACTTGTAAGATGTCCTTTGGCGCCGGCGCGAATCATTTTCAGGATAAAATTCTCCATTTTATACATACTCATCACCAGCACTTGAACCCTTTGATGTTTGCTGCAAAGATGTTTGACCATGGCAACATCTTCGGGATCTGGAGTGTAAAAAACCGTCATAACGATGTGCACCGGATCATGATAAAGCAAAGGAATCAGATCGGTAATGGTATTGGTGCTGTGTAGGATTTCAATTTCAGGAGTGTCAGCTAGCAGGCAACGGATTCCGTCGCGCATAATGGGATGAGCATCTACCAGTGCCAGTCGTATATTCCCCATAGCAAGCTTGCTGCGTTTGTGCTTGCGAATATAATAAAATCAGTTTAGCCCAAACAGTATGCCTCAGAAAAATCATCCAGGTGGGTAAATAAAAGTTATGCGTGAATCACTGAATTTTGTCTGTTTAGTCCATTGATGCTTTTTCAAAGACATTATTTCGTGTATTTTTGTTGGAGTACCCTAAACCACTTTGTATGTCAGTACCTGATGATCTTGGCGGACGTTATGAGCAACTTAGAGCCGAAAACCTGGAGCGCCTGAAAGAGCTTGCAACCCTGAATCGCACTACCCAGATTTTGCGTGAGAATAAATCGCCCGAAGAAACCCTGAAGCATATCAGCATGATCCTGCCCGATGGCTGGCAATATCCGGCTTTTACAGGAGCCAGGATTATGTATGACAATCAGATTTATCTGTCACCAATTTTCACCTTATCAGAATGGAGACAGATGCAGGAATTTGAAACTATTGATGGCAAAAAGGGCTACATAGAAATCAGTTATTCCAAAGCTTTTCCGGTTTGTGACGAAGGTCCTTTTCTGGAGGAAGAGCGCGACCTGCTCTTGAACCTTGCCAATTTAATCAGCGGATATCTCAACAGCCTGAAAGGGAAGCAAGTGATCGAACCGGTATCCAGGCAAGCTGTTGATACTGACAGAGAAGGCGGCAAACCTGCCTACAGCCGACAGCTCCTGCAAAAGTTTTTGAACAAGAACAATTCCGACCGTGATATTTATCACGATCTGATGACCTTTAAGGTGAAAGAAATACTGTTGATTTCAAATTTGTATGATGCCTATTCCATCGAACGCGAAGGACGGTTTTCGGAGCATGTACTGGGGCATTATCATCAGCTTAATCTCACTTCTGTGCCTCGTATTACTGGTGTCACAACCTCAGCAGAAGCTTTTGAGGCTTTGCGTTCGCGACATTTCGATCTGATCATTTTTATGGTGAGTGTGGATAAAAAAACACCTGTGGCTTTAAGTCAGCGGATCAAGAAAGAGTTTCCCTACATCCCAATCTTTTTTTTGCTTAACAGCAATGCGGAGATCGCGCATTTTAACCAGGAAGTTAAAAATACGCTTTCGATTGATCGTATTTTCAGTTGGAATGGCGATTCGAATGTGTTTTTTTCGATGATAAAAATGGTGGAAGACCGCATCAATGTGGAGAATGATACACAAATAGGTATGGTAAGGGTAATTTTGCTCGTTGAGGATTCGCCTAAATATTACTCCCGCTATCTGCCCATTTTATATAAGATCGTGATGGAGCAAACCCGTCGTATCATTGATGATGTAAGCACCGATGAGCTGTATAAAGTATTGCGTATGCGTGCCCGGCCCAAGATATTGCTGGCCAGTAATTTTGAGGAGGCAACACGTATTTTAACTCAGTTTAAGGAGTTTATGCTCTGCCTGATCACTGATATGAAATTTGAACGAAACGGAATCCATGATGAGAATGCAGGTGTTGAACTGGTAGAATTTGCCAAGAAAAGAATCCCGGATCTGCCTACCATAATACAATCCTCCGATCCAGAAAACACAAAAATAGCATTCAAATACAAGTCAACCTTTATCGATAAAAACAGCGAAACCCTCTCGCAGGATTTTCAAAGTTTCATCACACATTACCTGGGTTTTGGTAATTTTATCTATCGCAACCGTTTTGGCAAGCAAATCGCCCAGGCACGCTCTTTGAAAGAGTTTGAAATGCAGTTGAAAACCATCCCGGCCGAATCCTTGCTTTTTCATGCCCAACGCAATCATTTTTCGCTGTGGCTGATGGCACGTGGCGAGATACGTGTTGCCAAAATAATCAATCCAAAAAGGGTTTCGGACTATGCTGACGCAGAAGAGCTTAGAAACGAATTGATAACAATGATTCAACAATTCAGAAATGAGCAAAATGTAGGAAAAATAATACCTTTTGAAGAACATGCCCTGCTTGATGAAAAGAATATCGTTAGTCTGTCCGATGGTTCACTGGGCGGCAAAGGCAGAGGGCTGGCTTTTATCAATACCCTGATACATAATTATGATTTCAGTCAGTATATTCCTGATATCAATATCCGTACGCCAAAAACTTCTGTGATTGGCACAGAGGAGTTTCAATTGTTTCTGGAGCGAAACAACCTGCATGAGTTTGCATTACACGAGAGTGATTATGCAAAAATTAAAAAAGCTTTTGTTGCGGGTAAGTTAACTCCTACCCTGATCAAACGTCTGAATGTCTTACTTGAAAAAATCGAGAAGCCATTGGCAATTAGGTCTTCGGGGCTGTTTGAGGATAGTCTGGCGCAGCCTTTTGCCGGTATCTTCGAAACTTATGTGCTGCCCAATAACCATCCGGATATTGATGTGAGGCTCGACCAACTCACTACCGCAATCAAACTGGTTTTTGCATCGGTTTACTCTGACATGGCGCGAGGCTATGTCAATGCCATTCACTATAAAATTGAGGAAGAGAAAATGGCTGTTGTCATTCAGGAACTCGTTGGCCGGCAATATGATGATTATTACTATCCGCATGTAAGCGGGGTAGCGCAATCTTATAATTACTATCCTTTCGCACATATGAAACCGGAAGAGGGTTTTGCTGTAACGGCACTCGGGCTTGGAAAGTATGTTGTTGAGGGAAACAAAGCATATCGCTTTTCTCCAAAATATCCGGGCCTGGAAATTAATTCTGCTAAGGATCAGTTCAAAAATTCGCAGGTTAATTTTTTAGCCGTTGACCTTAAAAACACAAAGCCCGATATTTTGCAGGGTGATATGGCCGGCCTCACCATGCTGGATGTTCTTGAAGCAGAAAAGCATGGCACTCTGCGTCATTGTGCTTCGGTTTACAATGCCGATAACAACACTATTTATCCCGGAATCAGCAAACCAGGTCCAAGGATTATCAATTTTGCCAATATACTGAAGTATAACTACACACCACTTGCAAAAACACTGGAAGTGGTGCTGGATGTGGTGAAGGAAGCTTTGGGAACAGCTGTGGAAATTGAGTTTGCACTCGATCTGAATCGCGACAGGGAAGGCAGGTGCTCCTTTTATTTATTGCAAATCAAACCATTGTTAGGAAATGCGGAAGATTATGTAGTAGATATGGAAAGTATTGAAAAAGAGTCTATTGTGCTTTATTCTGAGAAGGGAATGGGCAATGGATTGATACGAAATCTGAGCGATGTAATCTACATTAACAGGGAAGCATTTGATAAGCGAAATACGGAGGAAATGGCTTTAGAAATTACCCGACTTAACGAAATGATGACAGCTACTCACCGACAATACATACTTATCGGGCCAGGCCGATGGGGTACACGTGATAAATGGATTGGTATTCCGGTTAACTGGCCTCAAATCAGCCAGGCAAAGGTGATCGTTGAAACCAGCTTTGAAGATTTCCCATTAGATGCTTCATCAGGCTCTCATTTTTTTCACAACGTCACTTCGATGAATGTGGGTTATTTTACCGTGCAACCAGACTTATCGGGTAGTTTTATTAATTGGGAAATGTTGGACAAACAATCGCTTATTACGGAGACGAAATTTTTCCGCCATGTAAGATTTGATCAAGCTCTTGAAGTGCGTATGGATGGTAAGAAACGAATTTCGGTGATTAGTCTGGC
>DJWN01000075.1 GCA_002440975.1 Bacteroidales bacterium UBA6229 | reverse complement strand
CTGCCGGCTGAGGTGTGGAAGATGCCACGATTGGGCACGTTTAACCTGCATGCCTCCCTCTTGCCGCAGTACCGGGGCGCAGCACCTATCAATCGTGCTGTTATGAATGGTGAAAAGGAGTCGGGCTTAACGACATTTCTGCTTGACGAAAAGATTGACGAAGGCAGCATTCTGATGCAAAAGCGCATGTCGATAGCTGCTGACGAAACTGCCGGAAGTCTGCACGACAGGATGATGGAAGCGGGTAAAGAATTGGTTGTAGATACACTTTATGGTCTGGCAAACAACAATTTATCTCCTCAGCCACAGCCAGGGAATCAAAAACTGCTCATGGCTCCTAAGCTTTTTAAAGAAGATTGCCGGATTAACTGGAAGAATGACTTGACGACTGTTTATAATCAAATCAGAGGTTTGTCGCCCTATCCCGGAGCTTTTACAACCCTTATTAATAAGGTGTCGGGGCAAGAGCTTGTTTTTAAGATTTTTCAATCTGAGATTAACACGGAACGAAACAAGGGTGAGCTATATACTTTGCTGACTGACCAGAAAAGTTTTATAAAAATTATCCATCCAGACGGAATGTTAGCCTTGAAAGAAATTCAAACACCTGGTAAACGAAGCATGTCGGCACAGGATTTTTTGAATGGTTTCGATCTGAAAGGAAGTTGGAAAGTTGATGTTTGATAGGGAATTTTGCGGCCACAGCAGGATTTTCGGGTGAAATACAGGAAAAACTTTCTGATTTTAGTGAAATTTATTAACAAAATGCTTGTTTTATCAACATTTTTTGTACTTTTCTGCCAGAAAACTTGCGCTGATAGTTTAAAACGCTATATTTGTGCGGTATTCAACCAATTTTTTAACTAAAATCCAAGAAGATGAACAAAGCTGAATTAATTGATGCAATGGCCGTAAGTGCCGAATTGACAAAAGCAGATGCAAAAAAAGCACTTGATGCTTTCATTGATGCTACTACAAAAGCCTTAAAAGAGGGTGATCGTGTTGCCCTTGTTGGTTTTGGTTCTTTTTCAATTTCGAAAAGAGCTGCCAGAAAAGGTCGTAACCCACAAACTGGTAAGGAAATAAGTATAGCTGCTAAAAAAGTAGTTAAGTTCAAACCAGGTAGTGATTTGGCTGATTCTGTTCAATAGCCTCTTATTACCGTGCAAAAAAAACGCCTTGATATTCAAGGCGTTTTTTTTTTAAGTATGAATAGGTTAATTTACAAAGCATGTTCCGGAATTTTACCTGTCAGGCTTTTAAAGAATTCTACCAGTTTATTGGTTTGTTCATCAGATAATTCTCGGCCTAACTGTGTGTATGCCATAATTTTAACAGCTTCATGCAGGCTTTCGATGCTGCCGTCATGAAAATAAGGAGTGGTTTTTTCGATGTTTCTCAACGAAGGTGTTTTGAAAACGAATTCATCACCTTCTTTGCCAGTTACTTCGGCAACGCCTTTATCCTGTAGCTCCGAGTTGGTGTAGTCATAATAAGGGCCATGTATAAGCCCGAAACGCTGCATCATTGTGCCACCAAGCCCGGGACCAATATGGCAGGCGATGCAACCTGTTTCAATAAACAGGGAAAGACCTTCTTTTTGATCATCAGTCATCACATCCTTCACACCGCTGAGGAAACTGTCGAAGGCTGCCGGTGTTGCGAGTGTGCTTTCAAAAGCTGCAACAGCATCAGCAAAACGATCAAAAGTGATGGGATCCTCATCTTCAGGAAAGGCCTCAGCAAAAAGTTGTAGGTAATCCTCATCGGCATTCATGATAGCTATCACATCCTCAGCACTTTTCATGCCCATTTCAATGGGATTTAGCACCGGTCCTTTTGCCTGATCTGCGAGGTCGGGCGACCTGCCATCCCAGAATTGGATGGTATGGAACCATGCGTTGAAAGTTGTTGGGCTGTTTCGTGTTCCCAACGTACCATCATGGCCCGGAGAGGTGGGCAAATTATCCACACCATAATTGGCTATTGGATGGCAGGTATTGCAACTCATTTCGCCATTGGCAGAAAGACGGGTGTCGTAATAGAGTTTCTTCCCAAGAATGGCTTCGGGCGTATTGGGATCTCCAGGCTCTGGAAGCGTTGCAAAATAGCGATTGGCGGTTTCGATTAATGACTTGTCTGCTTCAGAAATCGTGTCTTTTTCAGATGACTGGTTCGTACAGCTGCTGATGAGTGTTGCCAGCAGAAAAACGAAAGAAAAAAGAATTGTATTTTTCATTGTAATCAGGTTTGATTTGACAAGCAAAATTAAAAAAAAATTAACATATTTGATGGAGTTTATCGCATTCAGATGATTTTAGCTTGACCTGGATCTGTTCATTATCAAATTGTTGTATTTTGTATCTGTGACAATTAGAATTTATTAAGCTTTATCCTCCCGTAAAAACAACCAACTTTATACAGCTATATTTGAGAATCAATCCATTTGGGGTTGCATTGTAGCGTAAATGACTTTATTTTTGTGGTAAATCGCTGTATATGAAAATACTCAACGCAGAGCAGATCAGACAAGCTGATGCCTTTACTATAGAAAACGAACCAATCGCATCAGATGGTTTGATGGAACGAGCAGCAAATCAGCTTTATGAGTGGATCAGAAAAAGACTCCAGCCACATACACCCGTTGTGATTTTTGCAGGAGTTGGAAACAATGGTGGAGATGGATTAGTGTTGGCGCGTTTGCTGGCACAGGATAACTATCATGTTATTACCTACCTTATCAAGTTTGCAGAAAAACTTACAAACGACTGTCAACTCAATGCAGATCGACTGAGTATGCTCGATGAGTCCTTACTCACTGAAATTTCTGATATTTCGGAATTGCCTGCCCTACACCAAGACGCTATAGTGGTGGATGCACTTTTTGGCTCGGGACTTAACAGGCCGGTTACCGGACTGGCAGAAGCCTGCATCAAGAGTATGAACGAATCAGAAAATGTGATTGTTGCCATCGATATTCCTTCGGGATTATATGCAGATCAGCCGATTAATCACAAAACTGATACCGTTGTAAAAGCAGATTACACCCTGAGTTTTCAATTTCCTAAGCTTAGTTTTTTTTGGCCGGAAAATGATATTTATGTAGGCCGTTGGGAAATATTGCCGATTGGATTACATCCGGTTTTTATTAATGAGGTTAAAGCCAATCATCATTTTTTGGAAGCTGCTCTGCTAAAGCCCTGGTGGAAATCCAGGGCACGTTTTGCGCATAAAGGCAATTTTGGTCATGTGTTATTGGTAGCAGGATCGGCAACTAAAACGGGTGCAGCCATCTTAGCAGCCAGGGCTTGTATGCGAATCGGGGCAGGGCTGTTGCATGTGCATCTTCCCTTAAAAGCATGCAATCCGATGCAATCAGCCTTTCCGGAAGCCATGATCAGTCTTGATTCACATGAGGTTTTCTTTAGTGAGCTGCCTGATCTGGCTCCTTTTAATGCAGTAGCTGTTGGCCCGGGGATTGGTACTGCGCCTGAAACAGCAATGGCACTCAAATTATTGATACAGAATAGCAAACAACCTCTGGTATTGGATGCAGATGCACTTAATATTTTGGCCGAGAACAAGACCTGGCTGGCCTTTTTGCCCAAGCATTCCATTTTAACTCCGCATCCCAAAGAGTTTGAAAGACTGGCAGGCAAATGGCAGCATAGCTTTGAGCGGCTTTCGCTTCAGAAGGAAATGTCAGTACGCTTTGGTTTGATAATTATACTTAAAGGAGCTTATACCTGTGTGAGCATGCCTGATGGCAAATGCTATTTCAACCCAACGGGCAATCCGGGTATGGCTACTGCCGGAAGCGGAGATGTTTTAACTGGGATTATCGCCGGACTGATTGCACAAGGATACAGTCCGGCAAAAGCATCGTTGTTAGGCGTTTATCTTCACGGCCTCGCCGGAGATATGGCAGCCGAACAACTGGGCATGGAAAGTGTGCTGGCATCTGATATTATTAGTCACCTGCCCAAAGCCATTGCAAAGATCAGAGAGTGATCAGGCACTGATTTTGTCTTCTGTCAGTTCGTCTTCCATGCGCAGGTTGTTGATGATAAACTGTTGACGTTCAGGGGTGTTTTTGCCCATATAAAAACTCAGTATTTCCGGAATGGAAAGATCTCTTTTCAGGATTACAGGTTCCAGTCTTATGCTTGGGCCAATGAAAAACCTGAACTCATCGGGTGAAATTTCTCCCAGACCTTTGAAACGGGTGATCTCGGGATTGGTACCCAGTTTTTTGATGGCATTCACCCTTTCCTCATCAGAATAGCAATAGATGGTTTCCTTTTTGTTTCGCACCCTGAAGAGTGGTGTTTGCAGGATATAGAGGTGTCCTGTTTTGATCAGGTCGGGATAGAATTGCAGGAAAAACGTAAGCAACAACAGCCTGATGTGCATGCCATCAACATCGGCATCGGTGGCAATTACGATGTTGTTGTAGCGCAGGTTCTCGAGCGATTCATCAATATTGAGTGCGGCCTGTAGCAGGTTGAATTCTTCGTTTTCGTAAACAATCTTTTTGCTTAACCCGTACGAATTAAGTGGTTTGCCTTTCAGCGAAAAAACAGCCTGTGTTTGCACATCACGGCTTTTGGTGATGCTGCCCGAAGCTGAATCGCCCTCGGTGATAAACAGGGTAGTTTCGAGGCGTTTTTCGTGGTTGGTGTTGAAATGAATCCGGCAATCGCGCAGTTTTTTGTTGTGCAGGCTGGCTTTTTTCACGCTTTCGCGGGCAAGCTTTTTGATGTTGGCCATATCTTTTCTTTCCCGCTCGCTTTGCATGATTTTGCGATGCAGGGCTTCGGCAGTTTCTGCATTCATGTGCAGGTAATTGTCGAGATTGCGTTTGATTATCTCACCAATAAAATTCCTGACGGTTTGTCCGCCCGGCTCAATATGCGTAGAACCTAGTTTGGTTTTGGTTTGCGATTCAAAAACGGGTTCCTGCACCTTGATGCTGATGGCTGCAACTAACGAGGTGCGGATATCGGAGGTGTCGTAATCTTTGCCGTAAAACTCACGGATTGTCTTTACAAGTGCTTCTCTGAAAGCATTTTGATGCGTGCCGCCCTGCGTGGTATGCTGACCGTTTACAAAGGAATAGTATTCTTCGCTATAGACATTATTGGCATGAGTAAAAGCGCATTCAAAATCTTCTTCCCTGATATGAATGATGGGATACACCATCCTTTCGGCTCCGGCGATATTGCGTTCGAGCAGATCGAGCAGACCGTTTTTTGCCTGAAACTTTTGGCCATTAAACAATATGGTAAGTCCGTTATTGAGAAAGACGTAATTCCAGAGCATCTCTTCAATGTATTCCTGAAGGTAGCGGTATTGCCCAAAAATGGCCCTGTCAGGGATAAAACTGATCGTGGTGCCCTGTTTGCCGTCATTTGGCTCGAGTGGATGATCAGCAATGATCTCACCTTGCTGGTATTCAACAATTTTAGTTTTGCCTTCGCGAATGGATTGTGCCTTGAAGTATGATGACATGGCATTAACGGCTTTTGACCCCACGCCATTAAGTCCAACGGCTTTTTTAAAAACCTTGCTGTCGTATTTGGCTCCTGTATTGATTTTGCTTACACAATCGATCACTTTCCCCAATGGCATTCCGCGCCCGTAATCGCGAACTGTAACAAGGTCGTCCTGTATAGAAATTTCGATGGTTTTTCCATTTCCCATTACATATTCATCAATGCTGTTGTCGATGATCTCTTTCAGCAACACATAAATGCCATCGTCATGTGAGGTGCCATCACCCAGTTTACCGATATACATACCTGGCCTCAGGCGGATGTGTTCTTTCCAATCGAGTGTTCTTACGCTGTCATCCGTGTAGTTTTCCGACATTTTTCTGTTTTTTGCAAAAATACCTTTTTAAGCTGAAAGGAAGGATGAAAATCAGTCAGGGGTTTTTAATGAATTACCACAGTTTCGGCAGAAATTGTCTTCGTGACTGCTAATTTTTTCTCCACAATTTGAGCATTGAATTCCTGCATTTTTTTTTAGCGAATCATGCTTCTGTGCCATTTCGGTTGTGATGATCCCTGTAGGAACAGCAATGATGGCGTAACCTGTAAGCATCAATAGTGAAGCGATCATTTGCCCCAGGGGAGTGGCCGGACTGATGTCGCCATAGCCAACGGTAGTAACGGTTACGATAGCCCAGTAAATGCTGATCGGAATGCTTCTGAAACCATTTTCGGGGCCTTCGATCAGATACATAAAGGTGCCTATGATCGTGACTAATATCAGTACACTACCAAAAAAGACCAGAATTTTTTCGCGTGAATGCTTCAGGGCATGAAGCAAATACAACGAAGCCGATGTAAAACGGACGAGTTTCAAAATACGAAAGACTCGTAATAACCTCAGAATGCGGATGATGATAAGGTATTGCGAGCCGACCAATATCAGGCTGAGATAGGTTGGGATTACCGAGACAAAATCAATGATGCCATAAAAACTGAAGACGTATTTTCGTTTGACCGGCGATACGAGTATTCGAATGATGTATTCCGCTGTGAAAACCAGGGTGAACAACCATTCAACGGCAAATAGCCAGCCCCCATAACGCTTGTTCAAATCAGGCATGCTGTCGAGAAAGACAACGGCAACACTTAATAAAATAAGGATCAGCAGTACTTCATCAAAAAGTTTTCCATCCCGGGTATCATGTCTGAAAATGATTCTGAACCACTTGGTTTTCCAGGTATCATTATTTTGTTCCTGAGGCATATCAGTTGCTCATTATTTATAGGACACGAAAATACTATTTTTGGAAGAATATCAGAGAAATGAAAAAAAGCAGGACACCAAATGCCCTGCCTTTCTTAGAAAATTAAATTATGTAACTATTTATTTATGAGAAATTTAATTTGTCCGTTAGTAGATTTTCCTTTCAACAGAAACAAATAAATTCCATTTTTCAACTGATCAGAAGAAATAAAATCAGAGAGCAAAAGAGAGTTATTTCCCTGTTGGAGATTGATCACTTGTGGTTGTATGATTTGTTGCCCGATAAGATTTGTTAACCAGATGGAAACATTTTCGTTATGCTCTGAAATTATATTGATCCTACTTTGACTGCTTACAGGATTTGGAGCGATGCTAAGTTTTATTCCGGTGGATTGTTCATTCAGGCTGCCAAGAATAAATACAAACACCAATTCATTATTGTCAGCATCAATTGTAGCTTCAGCTTCAACAGGTTCTAATAGATCTAAGGTAGCAGTTCCTGAATATTCACCATAGTGCATTTGTTCGTAAATCAACTCTACTTCATCGAAAATGGCGTTGTAGTTTCCTTCGGGACCTGTGAAACTAACTTCAAGGTTTACCCCTGAATAAAACACTGGTTCACCAAACTGATCTACTGCTTTGATTATCATGTCCGTGCGATTGACATTCAATTCAAAATCAAGTGTTGTCGTTTCATTTTCAAAAACTTCAACTTCGCTTTCAATGGCTGTTTCGGCATAGGGATTCGAAGCAGCAACTTCATAGGTTCCGGCAGGAAGCGACAGACTGTAATTACCGTCCGCATCAGCCAAGGTGCTGAAATCTCCGGCTGTAATTTCGGTAAGGCTTAAATCGGCAGTCCCGTTGATCAGGGTAATTGTACCACTCAACATACCAGTTGCTGTTGCTGGTCCTAATTCTCCGGTCGGAAGCAAATTCTGAGCATAAATTTCCACATTGCTGCCCCTGTCATCTTCCCAACTCATAACCCACTGATCCTGATCCCATTCAGAAACATCCAGGTGTATCTTCGAAGACTGGACATTGCAAATAAATACGCTCTCAGAATCCCAGACAAACGCTCCTTCATTGTCGAGCCTCATGGCTTTAATAGCAGTTTCAACACCATTAAAATAGTCTTCATAAATCAGAATCAGATCTTCACCATGCTGCAAGCCTTTTTGCGGAAGCACCGAATGAGAAGTCACCGGAATGATCGCTTTGCCATTGGCTCCCCATTTTAAATCGCCAGCTGCTGAAACTTTTTGTCCATAGATCCCCCATTGGTTTTGATCACCATTTACTTCATTCCACAAAACATAAATATGCGGATCATTTTCGGGCTTCGACAGGGAAGGGTAGAAATGATTCATACCGGCATTACCAGAAACTTCCACGCCATTTTCCTGAAATACAGCATTGCCTTCATTGTCAATATGTTGCACAAAGGATGAGGCACTGTTATTGAAGTCGCGGTCGTCGTGCCAGGCAATGTAAAAGCCGTCGTTTCCATCATTGATGAAAGGGAAAATCTGCGTCCAGGCACTGATTCCTCCTGCATTGGAAATCACAGCCGGTGCATCCCAAACACCACTGCCGTCAGCGGTGTAGCGTTGTGCATACACATGTCGTGTTGGGGCATTAACCGGACCGCTGTCTTCGAAATATTTCACGATAAAATCATCCTCACCTACCGGAAGTAGTTGTGGCCAGGTGTAACGGTTTAATCCGGTAATACTGATTCCGGCTGTTCCCCAGGGAAGTGAGCCGTCGGGTGTAATCTTTTGGATCATGATAAGTTCCAGATCCACCTGCCAGGCAACAATCACATTGTTTTGAGCTGTAACCGTAAGCACAGGCGTAACGTCCATGGTTGTACTGTTGGTCAGGCTGATGCCATCATTGCCCCATAGAAATTCACCATCGGGGGAGATTTTATAGATTACAATATTGTTATTACCTCCGTTGCGGATGTCTTGCCACGAAAGGATGGCATTATTTTCGAGATCGGCCGTTACGTCCCAATCGGTAAGCCACGACATTGAAGGGTGATCGCTCACCAGGATGCCATTGTTTTCCCATAGGATATTCCCTTGATGATCAAGTCGTTGAAGGCGTACATCATAACTTCCGGATTGTAGCGAAAAAAAACCAATGTACACATCACCATTGGGACAAAGAGCTGTTTTAGGTATCACATCCTCACTTGAATAATCTGTTATCTTCAGATTTTCAGCTGGATTGCTGCTCCATTGTGCGGAGCTTGTAGCTGTTATAAAAACTAAAATGACAAAGTAAAGAAATCTTCTCATAATTGTTGATTTAATGGTTAATTTTTTAATTTAGGTTGAATATTTTAATTTGAACCGGTTCATGTCGTTGAATCATTTCGAACTACTGTTTTCCTGCCAAAAAAGCATAAGATCCATGTGGTGAGATATTTAATGACTGTCTGAACATTAATTCTGTTGCTTCAACCAACAATGTTGATGTCAAAAGTAATATTATATCATTTATAGCGGGTAGTTTCATTATTTGATTTTCCATTCTATTTGTGGATTTAATTGCCTCTATTGGAGATGAACTACTAACTTTGCTTCCCAAAACTTACAGCTATGCCGGCATTTTTGAATGAGGGATATTTTGCTTTGTTTTTAATTATTGCGCTGGGTTTGATGCTTGGCAACGTTAAATACAAAGGCTTTTCGCTCGACTCGAGTGCGGTAATTTTTGTAGCTCTCTTGATGGGGCACTGGGGGTTTGTAATACCTGAAGTTTTTCAGAAACTTGGGCTGTTGCTTTTTATCTTTACAATTGGCATTCAGGCAGGGCCGGGTTTTTTTGAGGTTTTCAAGCAGTTCGGACATCAGTTGCTGGTTATTGCCTTCAGCCTTATTGCCTCAGCTGCATTGCTCACCCTGGCAGCTATGCATTTCTTTGATTTGCCTACTGATCTGGCTATCGGTGTTTTCAATGGTGCCTTGACATCCACGCCTGGCTTGGCAGCAGCTTTCGAAGCTACTGGTTCGGCAGTGACGGCAGTTGGCTATGGGTTGGCCTATCCGGTTGGGGTGATAGGAGTTATCTTATTTGTCAATATTTTTCCCGGCTTGCTTGGGGTTAGCGTTTCACAGGAAGAGAAGCGTTACAAGGATCAATTGATGGAAGATTATCCCGGAATCGTCAACCGAATTGTGAAGGTGAGTAATCAAAATATTGGAGGAAAAAGCCTGCGCGAGCTCGACTTACGTGGCATGACCGGAGCTGTTGTTTCGCGCGTGAAACATGCCGGAAACACTTTTGCTCCCACTGCAAAAACAGTATTGTATGCTGGTGATTTGCTTAAAGTCGTTGGCAATGAAGATGCCATTGCAAAGGTGGAGTTGTTGGTTGGCGAGACGGTGGATGAGGATCTTAGCTTTGATGATCGATTTGAAGTGAACTGGATGCTGGTTACCAATAAAGCTGTAGTGAACAAAAGCATACGCGAGCTGAATCTTACGGCTATGAATGCAACAATCACACGAATCCGGCGATCGGGAATTGATTTAACACCTCATCCACACAGCAGGCTGCGTTTTGGGGACAAACTTTTGATTTCGGGCTCGAGTCAGGAAATGGTACAAGTGCAAAAACTTCTTGGAAATGACGATCGCCGACTTTCGGAAACCAACTTTCTGCCGATAGCTTTGGGTATCGTAATTGGTATTGCTGTGGGAGCCGTTAGCGTGCCATTTTTTGGTCTTTTCGACTTCAGCCTGGGATTAACCGGAGGCGTGTTAGCCGTGGCTTTGGTACTGAGTAATATTGGTAAAACCGGTCCGGTGTTGTGGTCCATGTCGGGCAGTGGTAACCAGTTGTTGCGGCGGCTGGGTTTGCTGATGTTTATGTCGGCAGTGGGCACTTCAGCCGGTGCCGAAATGGCCGGTGTATTGGAGCAGAATGGCTTAAGTGTGATTGCGATTGGGGCCATCATTACAATCGTGCCCATGATACTGGCTGCTTATGTGGCTCATTTGATTTTCAGGATGAATATGCTTAGTCTGTTAGGAGCATTAACCGGTGCCATGACGAGCACACCCGGCCTGGCAGCTATTGATTCCAAAACAGAAACCGACGCGCCTTCGGTAGCCTATGCCGCAGTTTATCCACTGGCACTGGTGCTGATGATCTTGTTTTCGCAATTATTGGCACGTTTTTGATTTTTCTCCTTATTTCTTTTTGAAAACATAGCCATCGCGTGCGCCGGTGATATCTGTAAAACGCTCGTAAATAAGTGTTTCCATTATGTTGGAATAGTCAACAAAGGCTTCTTCGGTAAGTGCCTTTTCTACCGGAAATGGTGTTTGATCAGCCTGGATTTCGTTAAAGGAACTCCATAAAAAGATACCCCTTTTTGATAGTAAGTTTGGGATAAGTTCCAATAAATCAGGAAGTGGCTTAAAATTTATGCAGATGATGCTGTCGAATGGTTTATACGTTTCAAGCAGGGCTGGTTTATCCAGGTCAAGTTCAATCAGTTGAATATCTAGCTGTTTTGATTTGGCGTGTTCGGCTAGTGCGGCCAAGCCTACATCAGAAAAATCCACAGCAAAAGTGTCAAATCCATTTTGCGCCAACAGCAGGCTGTTGCGGCCGCGACCACAAGCGATATCAAGTGCTTTTGCGGGTTTTAGTAATTTAAAATGTTTCACCAGGAAGCTGTCTGCCTGATGTAAACCTTTTTTTGCAGCATGTTTGGCATTCCATTTTTCGCGATCGTATTCCATTTGTGCCGGCTTTTGTGAAGTGTTTGGTTTCTTTGCTGCAAAAGTAAGGAAAGCCTTGTACCTTTAGCGTTATACTTTATGCGCATGTGCAAATTTGCATGAACTGATTATTCTAAGTTCGATCGCTAACAGAAAACCCCAAAAGCCACACCCGAAAAGCCCCTCGCAAACCAGCAAGTGCTTCCTGATACAAAACATCAACGCAACGTAAAACATTTTGTATGCATCACAGTTTATGAACAGCAATCCGTAAGCCGTTTTTACGATTCGTAAAAGCAGAAAAAGCCTTCGTATAGCCATAACAAACCCTCACAAGCGAGCAAGTCCCTTTCGTAAACCGGTTAAACCTGCTCATTGCCTGTAAGCTGCTTATGGGAAAACAAACTAACTGCCCTCAGACAATAACCAGCAATACCCTCAAGAAAAGCTCTGAAAACAAAGCCTTAATTCAGCAGTTTTTGTCGCTTTTGTAATTCTTTTTAAAAAAACTTATTAACATCATGCTGTCAATTGAAAATGAATACTATAGAACGTTTGAAAACCACAAAATTGTTGATAAAATCAACTCAAAATTCTCCAAAAAGTGTCGCAAAATTCCTCTTAGTAGCGGGACAACAAATGTGAGCTGTGCCTAAAGAGACCGACTTCATCAAACAAACCCGCCGGATAAAAGTATGTTGAATAAAAATCGAAGAAAATGAAAACAGTATCTGAACGATCAGACCGCATCATGGAGGTGCGGCAGCTGCTATTGCACCATCGCCAGGCCTTTACCGAAATGCCCCTGGCACAACAGCTTGTTGAAGACTACCTGGAAAAGACGCAACGTCTTGAACAGCAAATCAACAAGCTGGTGCAACCCTTTAGCCATACCTATGTGTATCGCATCCAAATGCGCAAAGACTATATGAATCATTTACGACAACTCGTAGGCCTTGGACAGTTACTGGCCAGCCGTAATGCAGATTTGCAGCAGCAAACAATTTTCAAAAGCTTCCATCACCGCTTGATGGAAACCTCAGCCTACAGGGCATTGGCCATTGGAAGCAAAACACACCAACTGTTAAGCCCCTTGAGCGCGCAGCTGGAGCAACTGGGCTCCGGCCAGGCCGATCTCGACCGCCTCGCACAGCTGATGCAAGCCTATCAGGAGTCCATCAGTAAAGCCGAAAACCAAGCAGCTAATCGCAGGGCAATCAACAGCGAAATAAAGGCACTGATAGTAAGCTGCAATGCACTGTTGCGAGATGAGCTCGACAAACTGATCCATCATCAACGCGAATTGCAACCATTATTATATCAGGCGTATCAACATATCCGCAAGCCTAAACGCAGAAGTCGCAATGTAATTAAAGCTAAACCCCAACAAAATGAACCAGTCAGGCAAGAACACTTGCAGCCGGCAAAACAAACCAGCTCATCAGCGGCCAATGCAGACATAAGCCGACCACAAGAAAGATCATCTGCAAAGCCCTGCCCAATCACAATTACTGCAAACCGAAGACAAAGCACGGAACAGTTAGCAGACAGCTTGGAACATAAGCTATTTTCAGATTGGATAAAACAAGCCGAAGCGCATCTGCCACAGACCAGCCACAAGCTGAAACAAACACTGCATCCGTCTGAATGGGAAGTGTTGTTGCGAAGGCTGTGGTTGTCGTAGGGGGGGGTAGTGTGCTTGTTGGTTCGACGTAGTCACAGACTACGTCGAACAAGGAGAGCAAGAGCAAGAGCAAGAGGGTGTGTTTGTTGGTTCGACATAGTAACAGACTACGTCGAGTAAGGTTCAAATATTTCAATATACATGAAGGATTTGTGATGATTTCAAATGA
>DJWN01000105.1 GCA_002440975.1 Bacteroidales bacterium UBA6229 | reverse complement strand
GGCGCCAACCTCCTCGGCAACCCCTATCCTTCGTCCATCGATTGGAGCGGATTGGATGATACCTACGGCGCTGTTTACTACTGGAATGGCAGTGCCTACGTCAGTTGGAACGATGGCTCCGGTGCCGGTACTGCTTACATCCCACCCATGCAGGGTTTCTTTGTTGTGACTACAACCAATGGCACTTTCAACGTAGGCAATGCCAACCGCACACATTCAGGAGCTTCCTCCTACTATAAATCATCGGCAACCTTGTCGGGAGGGCTGGTGTTGTTTTCCGACAACGGAAGTTATCAGGACGAATTGTGGCTGATGCAGCGCGACAATCAGACCGCAGGATTTGATTTACACACAGATGCATACAAGTTTATGTCCAACACCCCCGGCATCTCCCAACTCTGGTCCGTATGTCCCGATGGAAACCTCAGCATCGACGTGCGTCCCTATCAGGAAACCATCCAACTGGGCTTTGCCAACGATACCCCGGGATTCTACTCCATTGGCATCAGCCAGATGGCCGACATTACCACCGCCATACTGGAAGACACCAAAAACAATATCTTCCACGACCTCACCAAAGGTGATTACGAATTTGCCTGGGATTTGGCAGATGACGAAGGCCGGTTTGTCCTCCATTTGGGCGTTACCGGCATCGAACAGGCTGCGCAACAAGAAGATATGTTGATCTATGCTTCAGGCAAAACGATCTGCCTGAAACCCCTGCAAGCTACAACCTCCGGCATTTTTACCCTGACGGATATGTCAGGACGCAGAATCGTTCAAAAAGAACTACATCTGACCGGCCAAACTTCGGTAAGCGTAAACGCCACCCCCGGAATCTACCTTGCCTCGTTTACTTCGGAAGGATCAATAGTTGTTAAAAAAGTAATTATTAATTAATAAAAGGCCATTGGCTGTTAGCTGTTGGCATTTAGCCAATGGCCAACAGCTAACAGCTAACAGCAAAATACATATACCATGAAAAAAGTTAAAAATATATTGCTCACCCTGACCATCACCCTGTCATTCACTGCATTATTGGCGCAAGCGCCGCCACCACCCAACGGTGGAGCTGCTCCCGGAGGAGGCAACACCCCTGTAGGTAACGGTGCCCCCATCGGCAGCGGCCTGTTTATCTTGCTGGGTTTGGGAGCGGCTTATGGAGGGAAGAAAGTGTATGATTTGAATGAGGAAACGAAATATGGAGAATGAACTAGTGGTGGCTGAAAATTGGCCAGATTAAATTAGCGAATGGTGTTTCAAGCGAGGAGGCTTGAAGTCGGGGCGCATACATCATGGGGGTAAGCGAAAGCCCGCTGATTTGAATATTGTCGGTAAAGGAGGTAAAAGTTATGACAATATTAAACAAACTCTTTCAAAATTATCGTAAACCATCGCTAACTCTCGCAGGAAATGTAAATTATTGCTATTCTTATAGCATTAGTATTCTTCTTATTTACCAAATTAATGAGGTATTAATTCCAGATAAATATGGATTGGCCAAGCTTTCGATCATTGTTGTTTACACTTCTTTTGTGCTGGCTCAGTGCGATATCATGAAGCCTCTTCAATTCTATATCGGCATTATACATAAACAGAGTAGTGCTGACTTCAATTTATAAATGGTAAAACTTGTCGCTTTCATAAACAACAACCGTTTGTTTCAGGCGTCATTAAATGTTGCCATCACAGCATTGGGTACAAATAAAATAATTGTATCTTTATCCGAGATTCTATAACTTGTTGATGGAAAAGGAATCTGCGTATGTTTAAAACTACTCTAAAAATTATATCGATCTTATTTTTGGGATTGACATCCTGTGATTCTGTCGATCACAACCCTTATTTTCAGGATGAAAATTCAGATAATCAGGGCGCCGGTGCATTGGAGTACGCTCCCGAATTTGAAAAAACTGCCCGTGATTATAAAAATTATCAGCAGTTAAAATTCCTTTTTGATTCGCTGGGCTATTATGAAGCGGCCAACAATCAATCGGCTCTGTTTCAAACAAGGATCAAGCTGGCAAATTTGCTTCGTCAAACCGGAAATTATCGCTATGGTATTGATCTGCTAAAAACAAACCTCGCGTCAGAAAATCCTGAAGTGGCACAAGAGGTTAAAGGTCAAACATTTAACGGGCTATCTGCCATTTATTTTGAGCTGTATATGCATCAGCAGCAAACAGCTTACCTGGATTCCTGCTGGCATTATGCCGAAAAAACCCACACCGTTGCACAACAAACCCATTCTTTTGAATTAGAAGTAGATGCCCTTACACTTAAAGGAGCTGTTATGCTTCATCGGGGTGATTTCCCTGCTGCCAAAGCGTTGCTGAATGAAGCGTATCAAATCAGTATCGAACACCTGCCAAATGCCCCTTTGGCCGTGATGACAAACCTAGCCTGGGCAGCACTACAAACCCATGATTATGAATCGGCAATGCGCTGGAATAACCAATGTTATGAAGATGCCAAAAAAGCCGGTAGTAGTATTTTTGTTGGTATTTCACTTAAAATAAAGGCAGATATTTACGAGGCGCAAGGAATGCATGATAAAGCAGTGAAGGCATCGGAGCAGCTGCGTGAACACCAGGAGAATGATGACATCTTGTTTCAATCGCTGATGATGAAGGAGCTCGTTGTGCAACAGGAAATGAAAAATTATAAACAAACAATGCTAGGTTTGTACAAAGAAAAATATTTCCTGATACGCCTTACTTTCGTATTCGTTTTCATCAGCATTTTTCTTGTTCTTGTATCGGTGGGTGTTTACAAATTGTTGCGTCAACAAAAGCGCATTCGTGAAAAAGAGCGCGAGCTCACCCTTTCCCGTCAAAAAGAGGATGCACTGATAATCAAAAATTCAGCGCTGGAACTAGCCGCTAAGGAGGCCGAACAACAAGCCCTGGAAGCCAGGCTCGAGGTACAGGATCAGGAATTGGTTTACCAATCTCTTAAACAAATATATTTCAGTCAGTTAACAGGAGTCATCAAAGAAAAGTTTGGTCCATT